>CBFDDY010000011.1:0-19767 GCA_965603705.1 uncultured bacterium
TGGTAGTATATTTTGAATCCCAGGAAGGATTCATATCCTGATTCCAGATACCCTGCAGGTTTGCCGGTTGTGTTCCAGCACGCGAGGAAGATATCAGCAGGTAACGGCCGAATTGCAAACAGAGTGCTGCCAGGGCCGGATCGTTTTCTCCGGTAAATTTTGCCAGCCTTTCATCCGTAGGCAACAATGAGTCAGGATTGCTGCCAAAATCCGCATATACCCTCCGGAAGAATCTTTGATGCTCTTTGATGTGAGTGGTTTTAACTTCCTCAAATTCTTTTCCTGCAACTGCTCTTAGCACTGCCTTAACTCTTTTGTCAGGATTTGCACTTACATCTCTGTAATCTACAAAATTAGTCGCAGCAGCTATATAAAGGGTTACATGATCAGCACCGGAGACTTTTAGGTCTGTTTCATCGATCCGGATTGTACCCCCTTCAGATAGGGCTTTTAAGCGCCCCTGAAACCGCAGTTTACCTTCCACCCCCAGGTAATCCGCTGATTTCCCCTGCAAGATCAAACCGTCATCTCCATACCCGTCCATATGGAAATAATCAGTTGCATAATTTGAGTGGGCTTGATTCCGGTATCCCCTTAAATTGGCAGTAAAGGATATGCTTCCTGGCTTATCTGCTGTTATTCTAATAACGATCACTTCATCTACAGGGGAAACAAACACCTCGCGCTTATATTTAATCCCATTTTGCCGGTAGCTTGTAATAACTATAGCCTTATCCAAGTCTAAGCTGTGGAAGTATTCTTTAACCTCCCCTTTTTCCGGGAATTTAAGGATCAAGTCACCAAAGGATTGGTATTTCATCTGTTCAACCGGATATCCCATCATAAAATGCCCAAAAAGTTTATGGGCCTTAATGTACTTTCCCGCAAAAATAAGTTTTTGTATTTCAGGCAGTACTTCTGCCCCGCCTTTTCTTGTCTGCTCGTAAGGCCCTCCTGACCAATAGGTCTCCTCATTAAACTGGATCTTTTCCTCTCCGGTCCTGCCAAACACCATAGCCCCTAGCCTGCCGTTTCCCACAGGCAGAGCATTTTCCCATTTATCCGCTGGGTGGGTGTACCACAACACAGAACTCGGGTCTATTTCCTGAGAATAAATATGGAAAGCAAATAAAACAAAAAAAGCCGGGATAAGCAAAAATCTTATTTTTTTATTCATTTCTAATTTTTACTCCGCTTTTCCAAATCCTCTTCCAGAAATCTTTTATCTAATTCTTCAGAATCACCATATACTTTGCGGAGGCGCTTTAGCTCTAGTTTAAGCTCTTCTGCCGCATCTGCATAAGCCGGGTCATTATAGACATTGTTTAATTCCTGCGGATCATTTTGGAGGTCATAGAGTTCCCAGTCATCTATATCATAATAAAAATGTATCAGTTTAAAACGTTTGGTGCGTACTCCATAGTGGCGTTTGGCCATATGTACTGCCGGGAATTCATAATAGTGATAGTAGATCGACTGCCGCCACTCAGCAGCTTTCCGTCCAAGCATAAGACTGCTTAGATTCATACCCTGCATATCTTCCGGCTTCTTTAATCCGGCAAATCCAAGAAAAGTAGGAGCAAAATCCAGGTTGCAAACAAGCTCGTTGTTTACGGAAGCTTCCAGTCCCGGGTATCGAATGATAAGCGGCATACGGAGTGATTCTTCATACATAAACCGTTTGTCAAACCAGCCATGTTCTCCTAAGTAAAAACCCTGGTCTGAAGTATAGATAACAATTGTATTTTCTGCCAGGCCTGATTGCTTCAGAAAGTTAAGTAAGCGGCCGATATTTTCATCCACCCCAGCAATACATCCCAGATAATCCTCCATGTAGCGTTTATATTTCCATCTGACCAGCTCGTCGCCCTCAGGTTGATTCTGCTCAAAAGCCTCTTTTTTCGTACCATAAGCTGCTTCCCATACTGCTTTCTGCTCAGCTGTCATCCTTTTTGGAGCATCTCCCATTTTAAGGTCATATTCCACCTGCATATGTTCACGCAGAGTCATTTCCTGTTCGCGGGCTGCTGCAGAACGAGTAGCATAATCATCAAAAAGTGTTTCCGGTCCCTGGAAGTTGACATTATCATACTTATTTAAGTGACGCAGGGCCGGTTGCCAGTTGCGGTGAGGAGCTTTATGATGAAGCATCAGCATAAACGGTTTAGCCGTATCCCGCCGCTCCTGGATAAAATCAAGGGCAATATCTGTTACTATATCAGTCACATAGCCGGGATACTGCTTTTTCTCACCCACCTCTATCAGGACAGGATTGTAATAATCTCCCTGCCCAGGTAGTACATTCCAGTAATCAAATCCGGTTGGGCTGCTTTTAAGATGCCACTTGCCGATCATGGCCGTCTCATATCCTTCTTCTTGTAAAAGTTTAGGAAACATCTGTTGGGTACTGTCAAATTCTTCCCTGTTATCCCGCACTCCGTTGAGATGGCTGTGTTTTCCCGTAAGAATAACCGCACGGCTGGGAGCGCAGATACTATTGGTACAGAAACAATTATTAAAACGCGTGCCTTCTGCTGCGATACTATCTATATTTGGAGTCTTATTAAGCATTGAACCATAGCAGCTTATTGCTTGGGCTGCATGGTCATCAGTCATAATAAAGATAATATTGGGACTCTGCAAATCTCCCTTCCCAGGCCCTTTGCCTCTACATCCATTTACTGCTAGAGAAGCTACTCCAAATCCCAGAGTCTGCATAAACCTTCGTCTTTTCATTTTTTCCCCTTGTCTTTTGGACCCGGCGGCAGGTTTTCGGTTAAATAGTGGGTCAAAAGATTATAAAGATGGATGGTAGTATTTTTCCCTTCATAAATGCCATGAGAGCGGTTTGGATATGCCATCATGGAGAAAGGCTTGTTATGTTCTATAAGTTTGTTTATGAGCACCTCACAGCTCTGATAATGGACATTATCGTCACCGGTACCATGTACTATTAGTAGATTCCCCTTCAATTTCTGAGCATGCGTGATTGGTGAGCCGTTTTTAAAACCTTCCTTATTGTCATCTGGAAGCCCCATGTAGCGTTCCTGGTATATTGTATCATAAAACCTTTGGTTACTTACAAAAGCAATAGCCATGGCTGTTTTATAAAGATCGGGATACCTGAATATTAGATTAAGGCTCATTGACCCTCCGCCGCTCCATCCCCAAACCCCTATCCGCTCTGCATCTACATAAGTACGCTGTTTTATTATAGCCCGGACAGAAGCAGCCTGGTCTTTCGAGGCCAGTATGCCTATCTGGCGGTAGATAGATTTTCGCCATTCCCGCCCCCGTGGGGCCGGCGTACCCCGGTTATCCACACTCATAATCAGATATCCCTTTTGGGCCAGCAGTAGGTGCCAGAGGTAGCGGTTTCCGCCCCACCTATCCAGGACAGTCTGTCCTGCAGGTTCACCGTAAACAAAGAAAAGGAGTGGATACTTCTTTGCCGGGTCAAAATCCGGAGGTTTCATACTCCAGGCATCAAGCTCCACTCCATCTCCTATATTCACTCGAAAGAATTCGACTGGATCTTTTTCCAAATCCTTCACTTTTTTTCGCAACCGAATATTTTCAGCAAGAAGGCGGATTGTCTTGTGATCTGGTAAACTTACAAGCTCTGTAACCGGAGGGTCAGCAAAAGAAGAAAATGTATGAAATGCCCTTTCGGCATTTTCAGATATTTGATAACTATGAGTTCCGCCGCTGCCGGAGGGTGTTAAACGTTCCGGCCTCTCTGAACCGGACAGCGGCACTCGAAAGAGATATCGCTGAGTCGGATTTTTCGGTGCTGCCGTAAAATAGAGCCAGCCTCCCTTATCATCTATACATTGGATATTTAAAATATCATAATCTCCAGAAGTTATACAACGCACATCCTGCCCGGAACGGGAGATTAAATATACATGCCGCCAGCCATCCCTTTCACTTACCCAGGTAAAATAGGCACCCTTATCAAACCACTTTAAATCATCTACAACCTCGGCCCAGGTCTGCTCCTTCTCAGTTAGAATAGTGCTTATCTTTCCCGATTGAATATTTCCTAACATTAGCCAAATTGTATTTTGAAGTCGGTTCAGCCGCTGAAAAACTATTTCCTCGGAGTTGGCTGCCCAGTCCATCCGGGCTAAATAAAAATCACGTGGATCTCCCGGAAGCTTAAACCAGTGAGTTTCTCCTCCATTTACGTTTACCACACCTAAACGGCTGGCTGAATTTGTTTCTCCTACTTTGGGATATTGGACCGGGATGATCTTTGGGTAGAGAGAGTCGGTGTTATTGATCAGATAAAAATCCCGCACTCCCTCTGTATCCAGCTGCCAATAGGCAATATATTTTCCGTCCGGGCTCCAGCGAAATCCATCTCTTAGGGAAAACTCCTCTTCATAAACCCAGTCAAAAGTACCATTAATGACTATATCCGAGCCATCATGGGTCAACTTAGTTATCCTTTCTTCTTTAATGTCTTCAACATAGATATTGTTTTTTATCACATACCCGACCCGGGTACTGTCCGGGGAAAATTTTGCAAACATAAGAGTCGAAGGATCTGCTTTTCCCCCAAGTCTTTGGAGTTTCCAGGTACTAAGATCAAGGATCCAGTAATCACCCCGAGTATTTCTCCTCCAAACACGCTTTGTATCAGTAAAAACAAGCAGCAGGTTCCCATTTTGAGACCAAGCATAATCTGCGATCTCTAAAGGATTTTCTTTTCCTGCCGGGACCAGACGTTCAGCCGCCACCAGCACTTCTCGCTTAGAGAAAACAAGGTCGTACTTTATTATATCCTTTCCTTTAGATAGAGTTTTTGAATCTTCCAGAGTAGTATATCCGGAACCATCCTTTAACCAGCGGGCCGGGCCAAATTTTTCCTGAGAAAACTCATCTGAGCTGAAAATACGCTCCAGAGTCAACTGCGCTGAATCTTCCTGCTTAGCGGTTAGATTTGAACAAACAATTAATAACAAAGTCAGAAAAATTCCACAGGTCTTGTTTCTGGGAATTTTATCCATAGCTTCCCTCCATATCACATTGGCATTACTTGCATAATATAATATGGAAAGATGGTGATATGCAAATTATTGAAGGAAAATTTGAAATAGATGGAATTACAGGGACTTACCCGTATCCAGGCTTTAGGGGGAGCTCCTATTGAAGCGCTTCTTTATTTTACTTTCCGGCCAATTTTTTGTAAGTCTCATACCTCTCTTTAGCTTCCTTCGCCGCTTTTTTGAATAAAATTTTAGCCTGCTCAGGATACTGCTGGACCAGAGTGCGGTAACGGATCTCATTATCAAGAAAGGCCTGATAGTCTATTTTTGGCTCCCTTGAATCCAGCAGCAGCGGATTTTTACCTTCTTCTGCCAGGGCAGGATTATAACGGTATAAAACCCAGTATCCGGTATCTACAGCCAGTTTCTCTTCCTGCTGGGTCCGGCTCATATCTATTCCATGGTTTATACAGGGTGCATAGGCTATTACTAAGGAAGGGCCATTGTAAGCTTCTGCTTCTAAAAAGGCTTTTAAACACTGATTCTGGTTAGCACCCATAGCAACAGCAGCCACATACACATAGCCGTAAGTCATAGCCATGCGCCCCAGGTCTTTTTTCTTAGTCTTCTTTCCTGATGAAGCAAATTTAGCAACTGAACCTGTAGGTGTAGCTTTGGAAGCCTGCCCTCCTGTATTGGAGTACACTTCAGTATCAAGTACTAAAACATTTATATTTTTTCCCGATGCCAGGACATGGTCTAAGCCGCCGTATCCTATATCATAGGCCCATCCATCTCCTCCAAAACTCCATACGCTTTTATCTACAAGCTGATTCTGCAGTTCTAAGATCTTAGCTAAAACCGGTTTGGTTTTATCAGAAGCCAGCTTTAAAGCTTTAGGCAGGGCCTGTTTAACAGCTTTTGCTGCTTCTTTAGCCTCATCATCAACAGAATCCCAAAGCTGTTTGCTTTTTTGAAGAGCCTGGGTCAGTTCAGGCGTTGTGCCAGCTTTCAGCAGCTTTTCAATATTATCCACCAGCTGTTTCCGGTTGGCATCAACAGCCAGACGCATTCCAAACCCATATTCCGCATTATCCTCAAACAGAGAATTGGCCCATGTCGGACCCTGTCCCTGTTTATTCTTGCAATAAGGGATCGTGGGGAAAGTTCCCCCAAATATGGATGAACATCCGGTCGCATTGGCAATTATCATCCGGTCGCCAAAAAGTTGGGTCGTAAGTTTTACATAAGGAGTTTCCCCACAACCACCGCAGGCACCGCTAAACTCGAAATAAGGCATTAGAAACTGGCTTCCTTTAATAGTTTTTCGTTTCGTTCCATCAAGCACATTATCCGGAAGCTGTTCAAAAAATTCCGCTTTTTCCGTTTCTCCTGCTTCCCTTGCCTCTTCAATGGGAACCATTTCCAGCGCCTTGATTTTGGCTGGGCAGGTATTTACACAGCTTTCACACCCAACGCAATCCTCAACATAAACCTGAAGCCTGAATTTTAAATCACGCTCATTTTTCGTGTTGGACTTAAGGGTATTAAATGAATCAGGGGCATCCTTTAAATCTTCAGGAGAAATCTGTTTTGGTCTAATAGCTGCATGAGGGCACACCAAGGAACACTGGTTACACTGGATGCAGTTTTCAGCGATCCACTTCGGCACCTTAGGAGCTACTCCCCTTTTTTCCAGTTTTGTGGTGCCGGATGGCACAAATCCATCATAAGGCATTTTTGAGACCGGAATACTATCTCCTTTAAAATGCATTATAGGGTCGATTACACTTCTGGTAAATTCTCCAGCATTTTCAGGTATAAGTTTCGGGACAGGAGCGGATTTTGTGATCTTTTCGGGAATCGGAACTTCCTCAATAGCAGCAGCAGCTTGATCGATTGCTTCCCAATTCATCTTAACAATATCTTCTCCCTTCTTGATGAAAGTTTTTTTAACCGCTTTTTTTATTAACTTAATGGCCTCATCTTCAGGAAGCACTCCCGAGAGCTTAAAAAAAGCAGCTTGCATCACTGTGCTGATTCGAGCACCAAGACCAACTTTTTCGGCGATATTCAAAGCATCAATGTTATAGACCTTGATATTTTTTTCTATTATTGCTTTCTGCATATCTTCTGTCAGGTTCTCAAAGACTTTGTCCGCCTTCCATTTTGAATTAATCAGAAAAATTCCGCCTTGCTTTAATCCTTCCAAGATATCATAGCGTCCAATATAGGAGGATTTGTGGAGGGCAACAAAATCTACATGACTGAGCAGATACTGAGATTGGATCTTTTCTTTTCCAAACCGCAGATGAGATACGGTTATACCACCTGATTTTTTGGAGTCATACTGGAAATAACCCTGGGCATACATATCTGTATTATCCCCAATTATCTTAATGGAATTTTTATTAGCACTTACGGTTCCGTCCGAACCATATCCCCAAAACTTACACCGGATAGTACCTTTAGGCTCTGTATCGATATTTTCAGCCGCAGGAAGAGAGGTTCCGGTCACATCATCTTCAATCCCTACAGTAAAGCCGTGAAAACATTTATTGTCCAGGTGGTCATAAACTCCTTTTACCATAGCAGGAGTAAATTCCTTGGAAGACAATCCATATCTTCCCCCGATAATTTTTATATCCTTATCTTTTAATGCTACGGCAATGTCAAGATAAAGTGGTTCACCCAAAGCACCCGGCTCTTTTGTCCGGTCAAGCACAGCTATCTTCTTTACCGTATTCGGCAAGGCTGAAATTAAGGCTTCAGCTGAAAAAGGCCTGTAAAGCCTTACTTTTACAGCTCCTACTTTTTCGCCCCGTTTTGTCAGATAGTTTACTGCCTCTTCAATAGTCTCAGTCGAAGAGCCCATTGAGATAATTACCTTTTCTGCATCCGGGACTCCTATGTAGTCGAACAGGCGGTATTTACGCCCTATTTTTTCTGCTACTTTATCCATATATTCCTGCACGATCTCCGGAGTTACATCATAATATTTATTAACGGTTTCCCGGCCCTGAAAATATACATCAGGATTCTGTGCTCCTACTTTTACCATAGGCTTCTCAGGATTCATTGCCCTGGAACGAAAATCTTCTACATATCTCATCTCTACCAGTTCAGCCATAGTTTCATAAGGGACCATCTCTACTTTCTGGATCTCATTTGAAGTCCGGAAGCCGTCAAAAAAATGGACAAAAGGAACTTTAGACTTTAAAGTGGCCAGGTGCGCTACTATAGCCAGATCCATAGCTTCCTGGACAGACCCTGAGGCTAATAGAGCAAAACCGGTATTTCTGGCAGACATAACATCAGAATGGTCTCCAAATATCGAGAGAGACTGGCAGGCCAGCGAGCGCGCTGACACATGAAAGACAGTCGGCAGCATTTCCCCGGCTATCTTGTGCATATTCGGCAGCATTAGCATCAATCCTTGGGAAGCAGTAAAGGTGGTAGTCATTGCTCCAGCTGAGAGGCTGCCGTGAACAGCTCCGGAGGCGCCTCCTTCCGACTGCATTTCAATAACATCAAGAATCTGCCCATAAATATTTTTCCGCCCATGAGCAGCCCAAGCATCCGCCAACTCGCCCATGAGCGATGAGGGCGTGATCGGGTAAATTGCAGCAACTTCACTAAAAGCATAACCCACATGAGTAGCCGCTGTATTTCCCTCTATGGGTTCATAAATCTTTTTCATTATAAATCTCCTATTATTGCTATTTATTATTTATTTCCGTTCTGCCTTCTAAGGATTTTTTAATAGTTACTTGGTCGGCAAAATCAATATCTGACCCAACCGGTAATCCCAGGGCTAGACGGGTAATTTTAATATCATATTTTTTTAAAAGCTTAGCAAGATAAAGAGCCGTAGCCTCTCCTTCGGTTGTAGGATTGGAAGCAATGATTATTTCTTTAAAATCACCTTCTGCAACCATTTTTTCCAATTTATCTGTTTTTAACTCATCAGGTCCCATTCCTTTTAAAGGGGAAAGCCTTCCTAAAAGAACATAGTACCGTCCTTTAAAAATTCCGGTTTTTTCAATTGCAGAAATATTATATGGTTCTTCCACAATACACAGGGCTCCCTCATCCTGGCCTTCTTTTGTACAGTAAAAACAGGGATCCACATGGGTCAGGCTGTTGCAGACTGAGCAGTAAAATATATTTTTCTTAACGTCTTTAATAGCATCCATCAACCTGTCAGCCTCTTCCTCTGAAATATTGATCATATAATAAGCGATCCTCTGAGCAGACTTGGCTCCAATGCTAGGGATCTTTTTGATTTCAGCGATAAGACGATTTAAAGGATGATCTTTTTCCAGCATCAGGAAAGTCCTGGAATCTTTAACCCTGCCCCTAAGGAACCTAACTTACTTGACATTTCTTCTTCAACTTTTGCAGCTGCATCATTAAAAGCAGCACTGATCAAGTCTTGTAGCATCATAATATCTTCTTTATTCACCACTTCAGGATTTATTTTAATATCCATCAGATTTCTATTGCCATCAAGAATCACAGTTATCATACCTCCTCCACTGGAACCCTCTATCTTCATTTCTGATAATTCCTGCTGCATCTTTTCCTGCATTTTTTGAGCTTGTTTAAGCATATTTTGAATATTTCCCATTCCTTTCATAGAAAATCTCCTCACATATTATATTTTTTTTTCTTCCACTGATATGATTTGAGCTTTAAAAGCATCCATAAAGTCTTGAACTTTAGGGTCTTTTAAGGCTTTATCAGTATTCGATTCTTTTTTTATACTTTTATTTGAAGGATTGTCGGGATCTTCCGGCTTTGTTTGCTTTGTTTCGGCTATTTTTGGTCTTTCATCCTGCTTTTCACGTACCTGGGGAAAAGCTCGGCTTGAAGAGCGAGGACTAAAATCTTCACTTTTTTCTTTTAGCTGTTCAATGATTTTCTTTAAGGGCACTATCTGCTTAAAATGGCACAACTTTATTAGAGATGACTCAAGGTAAATACGGGGATGAGAAGTGTGCTTTGGATTTAATCCTTTTTCCCACTCCTGGAGGACATCAAGGTAGCGCAGGATCTCTTCTTTAGAGACTTTTCCCGCTTCATTTCTCAGTTTTTCTAAATCTTTGTCCCCAAAAGGCAATATATCCCTGGTGTCTTTTACTGAGCAGACCAGGAGCAGGTTGCGGAAATGCTGGATAAGCTGTCCATGAAAATATCTCAAGTCATAACCGCTGTCGATAACTTTTTCGACTAATTCAAAGATCCTATCCGGCTTTTCTTCAAACACTGCACTGGAAAACTGGAAAAGAAGCTCCTGGTTAACAGTAGCAAGAATTTCTTTGAGGTCTTCTTCTTTTATATCATTACCGGAAAAAGCCACTGCCTGGTCAAGCAGGCTTTGAGCATCTCTTAAACTGCCATCAGCAGCTTCAGCTAAAAGATTTAATCCTGCAGATGTAATGGAAATATTTTCCTTTTTTGCAATGTATTTGAGATGTTCAGAAATATCCTTATGAATTATTCTTTTAAAATTAAAACATTGGCATCTAGATACGATTGTAGCGGGAACCTTGTGAAGCTCTGTTGTGGCAAAGATAAAGACCGTATTATCGGGAGGCTCCTCCAGAGTTTTTAACAAAGCATTAAAAGCTGACTTTCCAAGCATATGGACTTCATCGATGATTATAACCTTAGATCTGCTGTGAACCGGTTTATACTGCAATCCTTCCTGTAATGCTCTGACATCGTCAACAAGGGCATGGGAAGCCCCGTCCATTTCTATCACGTCCAGGGAACGGTCTTCATCTATCCCCAGACAGAAGTCACACTTGTTGCAGGGAACCGGAGTGGGCCCTTCCTTGCAGTTTAAAGCTTTTGCCAGGATACGGGCGGCTGTAGTCTTTCCCACACCCCTCATTCCCGAAAAAATATATGCCTGGCCTACCCGCTCATTTTTTAGAGCATTATGAAGTGTTTGCACCACAGCTTTCTGGCCGATCATCTCTTCAAATGTTTTAGGCCTGTACTTTCGTGCGTAAACTAAATATCCCATTTTTTAATTCGTTGGAACCGGTAAAGGCTAAAAATCTCCGGTTTTTGTAAACGTTATTTTAACATATTCTCTTATTAAATTAAAGCTTAGGCGGCAGATAAGCCTACTTTTTTACTTCCTTTTTTATTTTAGTTTTTTTTACTTTAATTTTTTCCTTTTCATGACGTTGTTTTAAACTGGATTTTTCCTTTTTATGCTGCTCTTTTAACTTTTCTGACTTTTCTTTGTATTTCTTTTCTACTTTATTCTTTTCAGTTGTAGTACGGACGGCACGCTTTTCAGCCTCATTTTTTTTCTCAATCTCTAGTATATCCATTTTCTGGCTTTTTTCCATTATCTCCAGTTCCCGCTCCTGGGCCTGCTTTTTCTTAACTTCCCATTCAGCCTCGCTAACACCGGATTTTCTGATTTTTTCCCTAGAGATTTTTTCTTTAACCTCATTTCTATCCAATAAAGTCTTTGGACCTGCCGCTTCGTTTTTGATGATAACCGGTTTAAAGACCTCTATCCTTCCTCTATCTATTCTTGCCTTACCAATATTTGTAGAATTTGCTAGCTGATGTTTTGTTACTCTCTGACGGCTTATCCTGTTTACATGGTTTATATCAATACCATTGTTGATTATTAGTCTATCGCGCATTACTATATTCGTTTCTTGAACAGTATAATTAATAATGGTTAAATTTCTCTCTCGAGGAAGTACATACCTGTTCAAATTAGTATTATAAAAATACCTTCCATCCACAAAAATCCATAAAAAACCCGGGAGTCTGTTCGGCAAAGACCTTATCCCGGTACCCGATACAAATATCACTCCGGGAGGTATGGGTGCCCAGCCTAAATAAGTACTGCCCCTTCGCCAAGTAACCCAAGCCGGTCCCCAGTTTGTACCCGGCTTCCAGTACCAGCCAGTGTAGTCATCCCAACCCCAGCGGCCATAATGAAAAGGAGCCCAACCCCACTCAAAATCAGATATCCATGTCCAGCCGAAATCTGTCCACATCCAGCGGCCGTGAGAATAGGGGCGCCAGCCATATTCTGTACCATTCGGGATCCAGACATAACCATATTTTAAGTGGCTCGTCCAATAACCGTAGGGAGAAAGATAATCATAAAAATAGGAACTATCCATATCTCCTTCATAACTCCCGCCTGCATAGTCATCTTCATAATAATTATCCTCATATGGTGATGGTTCATCATAAGGCCGCGGGGCATAAACAATACAACCGGCAATAAACACAAGCGCGAATAATGCTATAAAGACTGATTTTTTCATGGGTTCCCCCCCTCAATCCATCTCTTTAAATACTTTTTTTATTTTTTTAAAAGCCCAATCAAGATCTTTTTTCCTTATTATCAATGGAGGCGCAAAACGGATTATATGCTCGTGGGTTTCCTTGCAGAGCAGTCCTTCTTTTTGCAGGGCTTCACAGAAGCGTCTTGCTCCTCCTGCATCAGACATCAATTCTATGCCGATAAGAAGACCCTTTCCTCTGACAAATTTTATATACGGGCTCTTGATGGTCCTGAGTTTATCCAAAAAATATTCTCCCTTTTCAGCAGAATATTCTACCATTTTCTCATCCTGCATCACCTGGAGCGCTTCCCGCGCTACTGCAGAGGCCAACGGATTTGCGCCAAAAGTAGAACCATGAGTGCCGGGAGTAAAAAGCTCTAATATCTCTCGCTGGCTCAGGACAGCAGAAATAGCATAACACCCGCCTCCTAAAGACTTGCCGATAATCAATATATCCGGTTTTACTCCTTCATGATCACATGCAAAAAGACTGCCTGTTCTCCCTAGCCCAGTCTGGATCTCATCGGCCATAAACAACACATTATTCTCTTTGCAGATCTGCTTGGCTTTCCTTAAATAACCTTCTGTAGGAATAATAATCCCAACCTCTGCTTGAATCGGTTCTACAAGAAAAGCTGCTGTATTGGGATTTATCGCCTCCTCCAGAGCGCCTAATTCATTATAAGGAACTTCCACGAATCCTGGAGTAAAAGGCCCAAAATCCTTGCGGTAAAGCACCTCAGAAGAAAAACCTATGATAGTCACGGTACGGCCGTGAAAATTATTTGCACATACAATTATCTCTGCTTCATTTTCGGGAATTCCTTTTTCCTGATATCCCCACATACGGGCAGCTTTTATAGCAGTCTCCACTGCTTCTGCTCCGGAGTTCATGGCAAGGACCATTTCATACCCAGTCAGGTCACAAAGTTCCTTTGTTAGAAGAGGCCACTGGTCATTACGAAAGGCCCGGGATGTTAATGTCAATTTTTTTGCCTGTTCAGTCAAGGCCCTAACAATTCTTGGATGGCAGTGTCCATGATTTACTGCAGAATATGCACTTAAAAAATCCAGATATTTATTTCCTTCAACATCCCACAACCAGATCCCTTTTCCCTTTGTTATCACAACATCCAACGGATTATAGTTATGCGCGCCATATAAATCTTCAACATCAATAAGATACTTGCTGTCCATTATTTTCTCCTATCTCTATTATGCAGTTTTATTTTAATGATTTCTGGAGATTTTGTCACCTGTTAATCTTTATTTAAGAAGGGTCAAGTCTTCATATTCCACATTAACTCATTTTTTTATAGTTCCATATGAGGGAAATGTGGAATATGAAGACTTGATCCCTTTTTGGTTGTATGTACATTTTTTTTATGCTATAAGCTATCATTAAGATAACGAAGGAGAGCCTTTATGCAAGATTTCTACATTAATCTTTCCCAATGGGTTTCCAATACAGCAGATAATATCTGGCAGATTATGGTCCCTATCCTTTTTCTTGTGGGCGCCTGGATGACTTATAAAACAGGATTTATTCAATTCAAACGCTTGGGGGCTGGCCTGAAACTTATATTCGGTGGTTTCATGGGAAAATCTTCTAGAAAAAAACGGGATGGTGATGTTTCTCCGTTCGCCGCTCTGTCCACAGCCCTGGCAGCAACCGTTGGTAATGGAAATATCGGGGGGGTTGCCACTGCTCTATTTACCGGAGGCCCGGGAGCAATATTTTGGATGTGGATATGCGGATTTGTCGGAATGGCCACCAAATACTCAGAAGCGCTTTTAGGTGTCAAATATAGAGAAAAATATGCAGACGGCACTATTGCCGGCGGACCGATGTATTACATAAAAAACGGCCTTAAAAACTCAAAATTAGCTCGGATCTTAGCCGCAGCTTTTGCTGTATGCGGGGCATTTGCCGCTCTTTTCGGTACTGGTAACATGATGCAGTCCAATCAGATGGCGCTGGCATTTAACAGTGAATTCGGAATCCCCAAAGTACTGACTGGGAGTATCATAGCATTCCTTGTCGCCCTGGTCATAATCGGCGGGATCAAGCGAATCGGCTCTGTTGCCGAGAAACTTGTCCCCACCATGATCATCATATATTTTACGCTTGGGATGGTAGTAATAATTATGCATATTTCCCATGTCCCGGGAGTCTTTGCTTTAATTTTCAAACACGCTTTTACCCCTTCTGCCGCCATAGGTGGTTTTATGGGAGCTGTGGTAAGACGCGCTATCCAGATAGGTTTCAGACGGGGCCTCCTTACCAATGAAGCCGGCCTGGGAAGTGCTCCTATTGCTCATGCTGCTGCCCAAACCCCTTCTCCCGTCCACCAAGGCCTTATCGGTGTAGGCGAGGTCTTTATTGATACAATAATCGTCTGCACAATAACCGCACTTATTAACCTTTCCACCGGAATGTGGCAGAGCGGTCTGGACGGAACCGCAATGACCGCAAAATCATTTTCCAGTACTATTCCCCTAGTCGGTGGCCTTGTAGTAGCGGTTTCCTCTTTTCTATTCGGTTATTCTACTCTTATAGGATGGTATTATTACGGCGAACAGTGTATGAAATACTTATTTGGAATAAAAATTACTTACCCCTACAGGGTGATCTTTGTCCTACTGGTCTTTACAGGATCTGTAATTTCTCTAGAACTTGTCTTTTATATGGGTGACATTGCTAATGCACTTATGGCCTTTCCCAATCTAATCGCTTTAGCGCTTTTAAGCGGAACCGTAGCAGCAACCACAAGAGAATTTTTTAAAAAATACCCCAAAATCGAAGATTTCGACAAATAATCAAGCAGAAAATACCTGTGACCTGATTCTTTTTACAGCTTTTCCTTGAAAAAATTGTCAACCGGGAATGGCGGAGAGGGTGGGATTCGAACCCACGGTACGGATAATCCGCACACACGCTTTCCAAGCGTGCTCCTTAAGCCACTCGGACACCTCTCCTAATTCAAAAAAGTTAGGATGCTTACATTACCAGAATTTGCTTTAACTGTAAAGTCTAAGAGAGACAGTATTTCCCCCAATTTTTCTAAACTTCTGTGCCTTAAACAAGAATCAGGTCAGTTTATCCGAAAACACGCGAGTTTTCCTAAAAATTATATTAAAGAGCTCGATTTTTTCTTGTTTTTACCGGCGTAGTTTTGTACTCTTAATTATTTAAGAAAATGAAACAAATCAGGAAAAAATCCACATTCAAAAAGATTATAAGAGTACTGGCGTTTCTGTCTCTGGCCGCTGCCTATGTTATCGGCCTTTTCAATACCGACCGCGAGACCCTCCGTATTCTGGAGGAAAAAATCTCTGGCGGGCGGGAACTTACAAAAATCAGTGACAATCCTCTTATATATGAAACACCAGCCTTAAGAGAGGGCTCTTTCTCAGGATATTATGTGATTACAGGAACACAGGGATGGGGTGGTCCCCTCCGGATAGCAACTGCCATAAACAAGCAAGGATTTGTACAAGATGTTCTTGTATTAAGCCATAAAGAAACCCCTTCCTTCTTTAATAAACTCCAGAGAAAGGGTTTTTTTATACAATTTAAAGAAAAAAGTATAGCCTCTCCCTTTCTCCCTAAAGAAACCATCGATACAATAACACAAGCGACAATCTCCTCAGAAGCATTCACAAAAGCTATCCGCATGGGCTCACATTCTATCGCAAATAAAATATTCAATCTCAATGTTCTGGAGAAAAAACCGGAATGGAAATTCGGCATAAATGAAATATTGCTACTTGGATTGTTTCTAATCCTTTTGACCGCATTAATAATAAAAAATAAATTATTGCGTTATTTCACTATGGCGGCAGCATTTGTTTTTCTTGGATTTCATCTAAATTCTTCCCTCTCAATCGCCCATTTTGGCTCTCTTCTCCTTGGGTTTTTTCCTCCAATAAGAATCCATACCTTCTGGTGGATCTTAGTTGTAGGCACTCTTATGACAGCTTTCCTGCTTAAAAGAAACCTATATTGTTACGGATTGTGTCCTTTTGGAAACCTCCAAGAGTTAAACTCCCGTATCAGTGGAATCAACATCCGACTGAGCTCCAGGATATTAAAAATTACAAAATATATGAGCCGTTTCCTCACCTGGCTGGCTCTAATTTTGATTTTTTTAACCACAAAGCCTTTTATGGGAGCATATGAACCCTTTCCTGTTCTTTTCGGGCTGGAAGGAATTGAAATTCAGTGGTTTATCCTTCCAGTTATTATTCTTGGCTCTTTTGTGTTTACAAGGTTTTTTTGCCGCTTTTTCTGCCCAGTAGGAGTAGTCCTGAATCTTACCATCAAAGCTAGGCGTAAATTGGATAAATTTGTCAGGAATATAGTTAAGCTGGAGTAATCATAATAATGACTAAATTGAAATACTTTTTAAAAAATATAGTCGGGCTTGTATTAATAGCAGGAACATTTATCCTTATATTGATTTATTTTTATAAAATCCTATAATACCGGTTTCGAAAGATTACTATCCTTAAAAAATATTATGCTGAATACTCATAAAGAACTAACCTATAAAAAAATCTTTCTCTTCTGGATTCCTCTAGCTTCTACCTGGCTTATGATGGCTGCCGAAGGCCCTTTCCTAGCAGCCATTATCGCACGCCTGGCAGAACCCAAATATAACTTAGCCGCATATGGAGTAGCCTTTTCTTTTGCCGTTCTGATTGAAGCACCCATAATAATGATAATGAGTGCATCTACTGCCTTGGTAAAAAACAGGGATTCTTTTATTAAGTTAAGAAACTTCACCTATGCCATAAACACGGCAATAACACTTATTATGGTTCTTTTTTTACTGCCCCCCGTTTTTAATTTTGTAACCATGAGTTTGATCGGTCTACCGGAAAACATCACCCGGCTTACTCATACGGCCTGTATACTCCTGCTTCCTTGGCCAAGTGCAATCGGATACCGCCGCTTTTATCAGGGAATTCTCATCCGCAGCAATCTGACCCGCAGAGTAGCTTATGGCACAGTAGTACGGCTTTCTACCATGGCTACTATTGCGATTTTCTGCTATATATTTTTTAATTTTCCAGGATCTGTAGTCGGCAGCCTGGCTCTTTCTCTAGGTGTTACAGCTGAAGCCGTTGCAAGTAAACTTATGTCTCAAAAATCAGTAGATAATTTAAAAAAAGACCGGAGCATTCACCCTAAAGAAAAACCTATCTCCTACAGATATATCAGCCGTTTCTATTACCCCTTAGCACTTACATCCATATTAAGCTTAGGAGTGTACCCGCTGGTAACTTTCTTTTTAGGGCACAGCCGCATGGCCATAGAATCTTTAGCAGTTTTGCCGGTTATCAACTCTCTTGTGTTTATTTTCCGCAGCATGGGTTTATCTTTTCAGGAAGTAGGAATTGCTCTTTTAGGTAAAAACAATGAAGGCTACAAACAGCTCCGCAACTTTTCCGCAATTTTAGGCTCTGTAGTTATCCTGGCATTAGCTATACTGGCGTTTACTCCTCTTTCTTTTCTCTGGTTCCAAAAAATATCAGGTCTTTCTTTACAGCTAAGCAGTTTTGCCATTACCCCTACTAAAATATTGACTCTTATCCCGGGTCTTAGTGTTTTAATTGCATTTCAACGAGGAATACTGGTAACAAACAAGCGGACAACTCCACTCACAATCTCTACTGCTATTGAAGTTATAACTATTATCTGCCTGCTTTATTTTACGATTAATATTCTGGGATTGGTCGGGGCAGTAAGCGCTGCTATTGCTTTGGTCTCAGGCCGGATTCTGGCCAATATATATCTATTGAGACCATGCCATAAAGCACTTACCCGGTAAACTGTCCTACAATCCAGAATATCACAATGCTCGCTAGAGTCCCGGCATAAAGCCATCTGGGATTCCTGGAGCTTAGAGATTCACTCTTTAATCCGACCATAAATCCAAGCGGAACCACTACAGCTGCGAGTAAAGCAGCAATACTTCCGGAGGCGAAAATATGATTTAAGACTTTGGGAAGCCCTCCTGCTATCCAGTATTTATACTGAATAATATAAGTGATAGTGAGGGCAAATAAGGCGTAACCGCTGTAAGCACTGACTGAACCTGTAAGGATGCTGCGCCAGGAAATTTTCGTTTCTTTTTTCATTAAAAAAGATGCAAAAATATCAAAAGCTGCCCCGAGCATAAATATCCCTAAAAGATGGCAGATAAAAGGCCCGGCATTTATCAATTTAAACAGCATTGCTATAGTACCGATCATAACAGATGAACCTGGTTTGTTTATAATTCCCCGGGCAATAGCCAGAATAAAAAATGCAAAGGCGGCAAGTATTATAGATGAATGGGAGATATTAATTCCATATAGAATTCCACCTCCAGCAACTTCACTGATTCCCCAAAGGGAGCCAAAAAATAATAACCACATCCAGCTTTTCTTTCCTTTCATCTATTCACTCCTTATTTTATATATTATTTGTTTTTTAAAATATACCAAAAATAAATCAAAAAAAAAAGGATTAAATTTAACCTGAATTATTCATATACATAATCCCCTATTCTCCGCATCCAGTCCATTTCCTCATCTGTCATAGGGCCTTTTGCAACTTCTGCCAAATTCTCTTTCATCTGACTAGCCTTGGAAGGAGCAGTGATAACTACATCGACAAATGGATTATTGAGTGCAAATCGATAACAATCGCCTGCTTTAGGCCGCTTTTCTTGGGCTGGAATTTTTCTGGATTTTCCTAGCGACATTCTTCGTGTAGCTTGAAAGGCCGCAATAGCAGGCCGTTCTTTGGGAAGATGGGGAAACAAATCCTTTTCAGCTCCCCTGTTCGCCGCATTATAACGTATCTGAAAAAGATGATAGCGTAAGTCTTTGGCAAATTCCGGGAAAACAGAGCGGTTGTGACCTGATATTCCCAGATATCGGAATGCACCCAGCTTATGCAGTTTTTCAACTGTATCCAATACTTTTAGCTTGGGAGACTTATTGTACCAGCCAAGCAGTAGTATATCAGCATAATCCAAACCCAGCTTATTAAGCCCCTGCATAAGGCTTTTTTCTACTCCTGTGGAAGTGCGGCGGAAGTCCTGAATCACAACAATAAGATCATCTCGTTTACCTTTTGCTACAATGTTTCGGATTGCATTAGCCATTTTAGAATTCCGCAAAGCACCCCAATAAAAATAGTTACACCCGGCCTCAAATGCCTGCTCCAGTGCTACTGTGGGAGCCCCGTAAGATGCACCAAGCCCCAAGCAACCAGCGAAAAGCTCTGTCTTACCCAGTCTTACTTTTTCTTTCAGCCAATTTGACATGTTATATCTCCCTTATCCTTTTTACTTCTCTTCAAAAAAGAAGAAAAAGTTCACCTTTATTATTAGCCTGGATTATTCACGAGTCGAGGTTGCTGCAGATGCGAGGCACAGGGTATG
>CBFDDY010000012.1:0-19060 GCA_965603705.1 uncultured bacterium
TGATACCTTGACCCGCCCGGTGGGGGGGCTGGCTCCCCGGACAAATCTTTTTGCTGCCCGCGGCTATCAAAATTTATGGGCCGAATCTAAGCTGGGTTTCCTTGTGACTGCAGGCGACCCCCTGGGTGAAAACAAGAGCTGGATGGCGGGCCTGGATTTTGTCTATAAAACATCACATTTTAAGGGGGATAAAAATTTTCTCATAGGTGTTTGGGGCCTGGTAAACAATCGCGAGGATGTTGGAAGTGACCGTTCTGCCTTCGGATTTGAAATAGATTTCCCCAATGACCTCTGGGATATTGCCCTGACTGCAAAACGGATCGGAGAGGATTTTGACCCAGCAATGGGATTTGTTCCCTGGAAGGGGATATATAAATATAATATTAACATTGCCTATAAACCCCGCCCGGAATTATCCTGGCTGCGGCAGATATGGTATGAACTGTTTACAAGTATGGTCACCGATCTGGACGGCCAGCCTTTACAGTGGAGGATATTCACTGCTCCCATTAACTGGCACCTTGAAAGCGGGGACCGGGTGGAGTTTAATTTTGTACCCCAGATGGAAAGACTGCCTGATTCTTTTGAACTTTCTCCAGGAGTTTCCATAGAGGCGGGAAAATATCACTGGATACGTTACCGCCTGGAATATAGTTCTGCCAGTAAGCGCCGGGTAACGACCAAATTAACCTGGTGGTTCGGACCGTTTTATAATGGGCATATGAACCAGTGCCAGGGGCAGCTTGCCTGGCGCCCCTCCCACCGGATCAATCTTGCCTTGGAAGGGGAATGGAACTTTGGCAGGGTATCGGCAGGGGATGTTGATATCCAGTTGGCGCGGACCCGCATCAACCTGTTTTTTTCTCCCGATTTTCAGATTTTAAGCTTTTTCCAGTATGATAATCTTACAAGGTCTTTGGGAATGAATACAAGGCTGCGCTGGACTTACCGCAGTATTTTAGATATATTTTTAGTATACAATAGGAATTGGCTGGATACGCAGGGAACATTATTGCCGCAATTGAATCAATTTTTTATAAAGATCCAGTATTCCTGGCGAATTTAATGTTTCTGAATTTTTACCTGGCTTATTAATAAAAGAGGAGGAAAATATTATGCATCGTAAAATCATTTCATTTTTTCTTATCTTATTTTTGTGTTTATTCGCAGTCGATCTGGCGGCCCAGGAGGAGACTGACAATTGTTCAAGTTTTTTAGTGACCAAAGGAGCCTCAAAAGACGGCTCTGTGATGATCACTTACACTTGTGACGGGGAATTTGTATCTGCTCTCCAGAATATTCCGGCAAAGGAATTCGGTCCTGACGATTACTTTGAGATTGCTGGCCGGAACGGAAAACTGAGAGGAAAAATAAAACAGCCTGCTCATACCTATGCTGTCGTAGGCCTTATGAACGAATTTCAAGTAGCTATTGGCGAGACCACTTTCGGCGGCCGCAGCGAGCTGGTTAATCGGGATGGATTGCTTCATTATTTTACGATGATGAGGCTTGCCCTGCAGCGGGCAAAAACAGCCAGGGAAGCTATTAAGGTGATGACCGGCCTGGTTGAAGATTACGGATACGGAAGCAGCGGGGAATCATTTTCGATTGCAGATAAAAATGAAGCTTGGATCATGGAGATGATCGGTAAAGGGCCGGGGGAAAAAGGTGCTAACTGGGTCGCTCTGAGGATTCCTGATGGCTATATTTCAGGGCATGCTAATATGTCCCGCATCGGGGAGTTCCCTTTAAATGATCCGGAAAATTGCCTGTATTCTGAGGATATTATTGGTTTTGCGGAGCGGAAAGGATTATATGATAAAAAATCAGGCAAACCTTTTAGTTTTCGTTATGCTTTTGACCCTCCCAAACCCTCCTCTCTCAGGACCTGTGCTTCCAGGGTTTGGAGTATGTTCCGCCGCAGTGCCCCATCTCTTAATCTTTCGCCGGCTTTTCAGCGGGGAGAAAAAGGAGCGAAACCCTATCTGCTCTGGATAAAACCGGATAAGAAACTCGCTCTCTCCGATGTCATGGACATTATGCGGGACCACTACGAAGGGACTCCTTTTGACATGAGAAAAGGGGTGGATGCGGGTCCTTTTGGAAGCCCCCTCCGCTGCCGTGGGCTTACCTGGGAAGTTGAAGGCGTAAAATATAGTTGGGAACGGCCTATTTCGACCCAACAGACTGCCTTTTCTTTTATCTCCCAATCGCGGGCATGGCTTCCTGACCCTGTGGGAGGAGTATACTGGTATGGATTAGACGATACTTTTACTAACTGTTATGTTCCACTTTACTGCTGTATCCAGGATGTACCGAAGCCCTTTAAGGTTGGAGATTTGCAAGAATTTTCCTGGGATTCTGCTTGGTGGGTATTTAACTTTGTCGCTAATTTTGCCAATCTGAAATATTCATACATGGTCGAAGACATCCGGAAGGTGCAGACAGCCCTGGAAGGGCAGGCCATTTCCCTGCAGCCTGTGGTTGATAAGACCGCGCTTGCTTTGATCAAGACCGACCCTGAGCTTATGAAAGAGTATCTTACAAATTATTCTGTTACTCAGGGAGAGACGGTTGTAAAGCGCTGGATTGAGCTGGGTGAGTTTTTGATCTGCAAGTATAATGACGGCTATGTAAAAGATGAAAACGGACGCGCCCGCAGTAAAGGGTATCCATCCGCATGGTTAAAAAAAGTTCTAAAATTAAAACCTGAACAATTTAAATTGCCTGACTGGGGCGAGGAAAAAAAGGACGGACGCCTCCACTAAGTTTTTTTAGGGGATGATCTACATACTTACCGGGCCGGTCCATTATGGGAAGACCGGCCTGCTAAAGAAGCTTTATTCTGAAATAAAGCATTCCGGGATTAAGTTTGGCGGATTTTTAAGCGAACCTGTCAGGGAGAAAAATAGCGTGGAAGGCTATGATCTTTTTGACCTCAAAGCCGGGCAATCTCTTCCTTTTATCCGGCGTAAGGGGGAGAAGAGCTGGGAGAAAAGCGGGCCTTTCTTTTTTATCCCCGAAACCCTTGCTCTGGCAAAGAAGATAATTTTAGGCAGCCGGGATTCTGAATTTTGCATTGTGGATGAAGTCGGCCCCCTGGAGTTAGAAGGCAGAGGCTTATGGCCAGCTTTGGAGCAAGTTCTTTTTCAGGCTTTCCCCCCTTTCCTCTTGGTTGTAAGGGATAGTATCCTGGATAAGTTTTTAAAAACAAAGCTTCAGGGAGAGGATATAAAGATATTTGATATTAAGGATAAAGACATTTACTCTCAGATGACTAATCCTGAACTATTCATAAAAGATGTCGATATGAATGATACTTAGAAAATGGAAAACAGTAAATAGCAAATAGAAAAAAACAATATTAGGCACGAATATTCACAGTTAATAAATAACCTTTTCGTTTTCGAAAAATATTTAATTCTAATCGACATTTTTTACTCTACGAGCGAGCCGATCTCACTGCACCTGCTTCGTTACAGGGCATTCGCGGTGAAGGACCACAGCTTCATCCCCTGTGCCTTGCATCTGCGGCAACCTCGACTCGTGAATAATTCAGGTTATATATTCTAATCTTTCGGATAGATTGAAAAGAAAAAAGGATTTTTTGTTACCGGCTCACCGGATATCTGTTCAAACTTGATTTTCATCTGGTAAAGATGTGAGTTTTTAAACCGGTACGCAGGGGGAGAAGGGGAGGATATGGTATGGATTCCTTGGGTTGTTTCCCCTTTAAATAGGATTTTATCAAAAAGTTTTAATTCCACTCTAAAGTTTCCCTCTGCGGTCCCGAATTTAATTTTTAGTTCTTCTATCTCCCTCCGTGAGGCAAAAATAAAATTGTAATCATGGTGATTTTTAGTGAGATGGAACTCTCCCGGATTTATCATTCTTAAATATTCTCGCGCCACATAAAAACCGATGGTTTTTCCCGGGGAATACTTGGCTTTGAGAGGAAGGATCAGGGCAGTACGGGGGAAGAGAGAAAACCAAGTAAAGAGCATCAATAAAATCAGATAGACTATAAGTACTTTGGAAAAAAACTGGGGGGAGCGCTTGATATCTTTTTTCACAAGATACCCAAGCACAAAAAACAGGATAAGACTCATCCAAATATAATTCGGGATATATCCGAAGTTATTGTGTTTAAGAAAGGAAGGCAGGAGACCTGGGAGATAAAAGTAAAGGTTGCTAAGTGAAATAAAGAGCTCACTCCCCCTGAAAGTATACTCATGGGTTGTTGGTTGATATAGAAAAGAGGGATGGCGGAGGATAAGAACGGGAATTACCAGGCTTACCAGGCAGGCTGCTTTAAAAAGCGCAGTATATATTTTTTTCCGGTTATTGATGAGAAAGTATCCGACCAGAATGATACCGACCCAGGATAGGGGGGAAAGTATCCGTCCTTGGGGGCAGCTTCCTTGCCTATGAGCGAAAAAAGCATAATTCAGGATAAAAGGGGCGGAGATGAATAAGAGGGCAAACAGGTCTTTTTTTGATTTTCTGAAAGCTTCAATAACTCCCAGAAAGACAAAGAAATATAGAGGGGAATAGAGCAGGAGCCCGTCTCTCTGGTCGAGGAAGTAGTCCATAAAAGAGTCTATTCGCAGCATCACCGGGGTATTTATAATGACGTCCTTAAAGTTTTTTATTGTATTGGCGCTTACGACTCCTTCATAAATGGCGATGGGATTATAAGTTCCGTATAGCTCATAGATGTATAGGTAGTTGAGGCCGAGCGAAAGGATAGGAAAAAAGAGAAAGCAGATGATCTTCCAGCCTGCTTTGTGTTCTTTCAGCAGGAAATAAAGGGATACAATAAGGAGCGGCAAAAAAATCATATTGTATTTTAATCCGAACCAGAAAAAGAGAGACAACAGAAATCCGAGAAAAAAGTACTGGAGGGTGGATATTGGAGCGGCAGAACGTATTTTCCGAAAGATGAAGAAAGAAAACAGGGCGATGGGGATTTCGGGGTAGAGGTGGATGGAATAAAAAAGAACCGGGGCTGAAAACGAATAGATAAACCAGAGTATCAAAGCTGAGTTTTCCCGTTTCCAATGTTCCCGGGCAAAAAGATAAAGCTGAAGCCCGAGTAGAACTGACCATATGGCCAGGCTTCCTTTTAAAATAAAGATCAGGGTTTTTCCTTCAAAAAACTGGCTGAGCCAGTAATACGGCAGCATCAGCACAGAAATACCGGGTTGGCTTATGGGATAGGCATAGTCAGTGCCTTTGCGGCCGAATCTGGCATAAGCTCTAAGCCTGAGGTTGGGGTAGATCTCTTTGGGATAAAAATTAAAATAGCTTGAATCTTCATATTCATCGGCTACATTGATGTCTTGATCTTGATAAAGGCTGTGGGTTGTTAGAAGATAATAAGGTTCGTCTCCGGTATAGGCAAATCTACTTGATACTAAGACAAAGGTGCAAATATTGTAAATTACGAAAGCGATTATAAAAAGAATTGCCAGCCGTTTGCGGCTGGAAAGAGATTTAAAGCGGGAAATTATTTTTTCAAACCGGGATCGCAAGTGCATGTATCGGTTGATCTGAGCAAGTTTTAAATAGACAAAGGCGATGAGAGTAAATATAAGCAGCAGCGTCAGGCGGTGTCGGAAATCAGCGGAGGTCAGATAGTAATTAAGCAGAAGGGGGGAAATAAGAAAAATACTAAATGGGAGGAATATAAGTAGATCTTCCCTGAGAAGGGATTTGTATTCTGCTTGGAAAATCCTGCTTTCCGTTTTTGCGGTAAGACACCATAAAAGCAATAGAAGTAATAAAATTATGCCAACAGTTGATATCATAAAGAGAAATGAAGGACGAAATTTGTGCTCAAGAATTGAAAAAGATGAAGATTTTGTGAATAAGTAGATAAGGAAAGCAATTCCTGAGGACAGCAAAAGAAAATATATGAAAGTTGATGTTCGCTTCATTTTTTTATGAATAACTCAGGTCCACCTGCGCTATATATCATCCCGAACATAAACAATTCCTGATTCTCTCAGGATGCTTTGAAATTCTGCGGGAGCAAGGTCGTCACGAACCGCAACTTCTAGATGTTTTCCAATGTACAGCTTATTATTTATGCTGTCGATCAAACTGTTGATCCGGATATATAGCTTTGCTTGAGCCTTCTCCGCAATAACCGTGACCTGGTTTTCCTGGATGCTGATGGCCCGGACATCAGGAAATTTAGAGATTTTGGCGACAAATCGTTTTAGCATCCGGTTTTTTCTGTTTTTGATATAGCGGTAGATCAGAAGCCCAAGTATTACTAACCACAACAGATTGGCCCAGTGGATATTTGTGATTATCAACAGGGCGGCTATAATAAGAATTATAGCGGCAGTGGGTATGCTTTTAGGGCCGAGAGGCAAGGATGTTTTCAGCCAATCTCCTAATTCCTGGAGCCTGTGGATAGGGGAGATAGAACGCTGGACTCCTGATTCAATATCGTGTTTTAAGCGCTTAAGGTCTGCGGCCAAATCGCCTGCATTCTGGTAGCGCTTTTCAGGGTGCTTTCGCAAGCAGCGGGAAACAATACGGTGAAGTTCAGGCGGAAGGTTTTTGCGGATAACTGTAACTGGGCGGACTTCTTCAAAGGCGATGGAGTGCATTGTATCCAAGGGGCTGTCACCTTTAAAGGGCATCTCGCCTGTGACCATTTCGTAGATCACAATACCCAGCGAAAAGATATCAGAAGTAGGATTTATTGCTTGGCCGCGTGCCTGTTCAGGACTCATATAGGCAATAGTTCCTATCACAGTGCCGGCCACAGTCTGAAACATTGTTTCTGTTTCTTTCGGGTCGGGAACTGTTTGTGTTTCAGTAACGTTTTTGTCCCGTTTCAACAGTTTTGCCAAGCCGAAATCGAGAAGTTTTGCGTGACCGTCCCGGGTAACCATTATGTTATCCGATTTGATATCTCTATGGATAATATTTGTTTTATGGGCTTTGTTCAGCCCTTCCGCTACCTGGAGAGCAATTTCTACAGAACCAGCCAGGTCCAGTTCGTGGTTGGCGATCAATTGGCTCACTGTCTGTCCCTCTACATATTCCATGGCGATAAAAGTTGTGCCATCCACCTCATCAATGTCATATACCTGTGCTATGGCAGGATGAGTAATTGCGGCTGCAGAGCGTGCTTCCCGCAGAAAGCGCGGCAGCCTGTTAGGATCGGTTGAGAGTTCGGCATTAAGAACCTTCAAAGCTATCGGCCGGTCGAGCCGGGTGTCGTGGGCGCGGTATACGACTCCCATGCCTCCCTTTCCCAGAAGCTTTTCGATTTTATAATGTTTGATTGTTTTATTAATCATCAGAACTCACAAGAATGAATTTATCTCTTCAATGTTTACAATAATAATATTACGCACAAGATTATGCAAGCTTTGTTCAAGCAGATTTTTGGGTTTCTTATCAATTATTTTCCCTTGGTGGAGAATTAAATTGACCAAGCAATCTTGGTATGATAAAAATAACAGTACATATATTTAGTAAGGAGGGTTAATTGAAAACTAATATTTTAATCATGATTTTAGCTATGGCTCTAACTGCACCTTTGATGGCGCAGGATGGAGTTAAGGAAGGAGTAATTCACAAGCAAATACAGGCAGACAACCCGTTTTGCAGCATCCAGGTGGCAAAAGGTGATAAGACCGGAGCTATGTTAAATTCAGTTTATGTGTTACCTGATGTAGGTACTGGCAATTATGATCCGGAGCAGGGTTTCAACTGGATTGATTATAGCGGCGTGGACGAAATTTTCTTTTTCTGCAATTATACCGCACTTTTCACAACTAAGGTACGATTTCGTCTGGTCATAACCGGCCCGGAATTTTTTTCGCGGACTTCAGATAACTGGTACAATGCAAAATATAAGACCAACTCCTTTTATTATGTGAATGGGCCAAAAGCCAGTTTTTTTAGTAAAAGTGGTGAGTATAAAGTCATCTTCTACGTAGAGCAGCAGAAACCACTTGGCGGTTCCCAGTGTGTTGCATCGTGCACTATTAGAGTCTATTAAGTAGATCTTGTTTTGTATCCTGACTACTGTACGCCAAGCAGGCGGAGTAAATGAAGGAAATATCCCGGCGGGATTTTATTAAATCATCGCTAGGTGGAGCCCTGGCTGCCTCTTATCTTGGCTGCCGGTTACGAAAATCAAATCAGCAGCCTTTGAATCTCGTTTATATCATGACCGACCAGCAGCCGGTAAACACCCTGGGTTGTTACGGTAATCCTTTAAATCCGACTCCCAATCTTGACCGTTTGGCTGCATGAAACCGGCCACCCCTATGCTGATATTGTCAGATCTTTGCGGCAGGCGATGGCGCCATAATAAGCAATGATGATAAAGCAAACCAGCGGCACCCAGTAAGCAAGATTGATGCTGCCGGTTATGGTTGATATCGAGCCTTGTATCTGAGTGACAAAAGCAGCTCCGGCTATAGCCATGATTAATCCGGATCCGGCAATTTTTGTGTCATCATCGCTCAGACCGCGTACGGCCAAACCAAAAATTGTTGGGAACATGAGCGACATGCAGCCTGAGATACCGACCAGGGCATACACCCCGATATGCCCGCCTACATAGATGACGGCGAGGCTCAGCCCCACAGCGATCCCGGATAAGATGGTGAGCAGGTTGGCGGGTGTGATATATTTCATGAGCCAGGTGCAGATGAAGCGGGAAAGCGCAAAAAAGACAAGCGCAGCCGAATAATAGGTAGCAGCCATCTGTTCAGCGGTCTTGCCGCCTGCAATGATTTGTTCTTCGAGCTTTAACTCCTGCATGACATAGCGGATCGTAAACGACCAAACGCCGATCTGGGCGCCCACGTAGAAAAACTGGGCAACAACTCCCCACCTATAGTGCCGGTTGCGAATTAGCCGTTTAAAGGTCGGGCCGAGGTTGAGAAGTCCTCCGGTTTCGCCTAATTTGGGCATTTTTTTATTTATAGCGATCAGAATCCAGGTCAAAGCCAGAATAAGTCCCACTGTGACATAGGTTATGGTTACCGCGTTCAATTCTCCGTTTTGGATGGACTGGAGTTTTTCCGGATTCATAGCTGCGCGCTCGGTAGAGCTTGCCATATTTAATTTTGAAAGGATAAAGTTCTGGCTGATGATGACGCCTAAAATCGAACCCAGGGGATTAAAAGACTGGGCGAAATTGAGCCGGCGAGTACCTGATTCTTTGGGGCCCATGGCGATGATGTAAGGATTTGCTGCTGTCTCCAGGATTGAGAGCCCTCCGAACAGGATCCAGATTGCCATGAGAAAAAAGTAGTAATTTGCTGTCATTTTTGCCGGCAAAAACAGAATAGCGCCTAAGGCATACAATCCAAGCCCCAGAAGTACGCCTGATTTGTAGTTATATTTTTTGATATAGATGGCAGCTGGGATCGCGAACAATCCATACCCGGCCCCATAACAGACCACTTGAATCAGAGCGGTTTTGGCATCCGAGAAACTCATGATCCGTTTAAAAGCAGCCAGCAGGGTGTCAGTCATGTTGTTAGCCAGTCCCCACCAGGCAAAAAGACTGGATAAGAGGATGAAAGGCCAGATAATTTGACGCGGAATCAGAACATGTTTTTTTGTCACGAAATATCCTTTTTCTTTCAGAAAAATAAATCTTCCCTCCTCAGAAGTCAAGGGAATATTCTTGAGGATTAAAAGACCAAAGTAAACTTGGTGCCTTTTGTCTGTTGCATTTTGATTGTGCCGTTGAGCTGAGAAATCAGGCTGTTGACCAATTGCAGGCCCAGTGACTCTGTTTTGCGGAAATCTAATCCTTCAGGAAATCCGATACCGTTATCTGTTATGCTTAATATCAATTTATTCTGCTTATATCTTTCAAGGTCTATTTTTATCTCCCCTTCTGTTTCTTCAGGAAAAGCATATTTTAAGGCATTGGTAATAAGTTCATTAAGCAGCAGCCCGCAGGGAATAGCGCGGTTGATATCCAGGAAAATGTTATCAGTAGATATATTAAAGTTTATTCCTTTAACATCGGCTGCATGGATAGAGGACAGGTGGGAGGTGAGATTGTGAATATATTTGGAGATATTGATCTGGGCCAGGTCATCGGAGCGGTAAAGGCTTTCATGGATCAAGGCTATAGAGCGGATCCGCTGTTGGCTGACTTGGAAAATTTCCTGTAAGGAATTATCCTTGATATTCCTTGACTGTAAACGGAGCAGGCTGGAAATTATCTGAAGATTGTTTTTAACCCGGTGATGTATCTCACGTAAAAGAATGTCTTTTTCTTTAAGCGAGGCAGCGACTTTATTTTCTGCATGCCATTTATGGAGAGCAACGGATGCTTGATAGATGAAAGCTTCAATAGCTGTTTTGCGGGAAAGATCATAGCCTTTTTTTGGGATAATCACTGCGGCTCCGAAAAGTTTGTTTGCTTTTACAAATCCCATAGAGTATATGGCCTTGATTCCAAAGGCTTTTTCCAGGGTTGTGCAGATTTTTTTTGGTATCTTGTTAAAGGATAGATCATAGAGGCCCCCTTTAATTTCAATAAGTCTTCCTTTCATCACCCTTTCTATTGCTGACTGGGTATCAAGCTGTAGTCTCATCCCTACCGGATCTTTGCCTAATATTTTTAGAATACTTTTTGTCCTTTCTTTTATGCCGGTTACAATTTTTACTTCTGTTGTGTTGTCTTCGGGGTGATAAGAACTTACAATAATATAGCTGTTTTTTGTCAGATAGCTAAGCTGCTGACCAATAACTTTAAAAATATCTTCTTCGTGGGAAAGCTCGACAAATTTCATGGCTGATTCAGAAAGGAATTTTAAATCTGCAGTCAGTGATTTTTCTTTTTCTTCGGCGGCTTTTCGGGCTGTAATATCCCGGGCAATACCAAAAGCTTGAAACTTGCCTTTGATTTTGATAGGGAGAGTGGCGATTTCAACCATGACCTTTTTGCCGTCTTTGCGAATTAGTTGAAATTCTTCAGGCGAGGTGGCTTTACCGAGGATATTTTTGGCGAGTTCAGCAGCAGCTTTGGGGAGTTGCTTTGGAGGAAGCAATTTAAGTTTTAGAAAGTTTTTCCCAATCAACTCTTCTTTTTTGTAGCCGGTTATCTTTTCTGCTGCAATATTTCCGTCAATAAAGGTTCCTTTTAAATCGCTTAAGTAGTATGCGTCAGGGGCATATTCAAAGAGAGTTTTAAATCGTTTTTCTGAATCTATTAATGCTGAGAGTGCTTGTTTTGCCTCAGCAATGTCTTCTTGTTTTAGCTTGGTAATTTGTTTTTGCAAGCTCTCGATTTCTTGAAGGAGCTGCTCTTTAGTCTTATCTTTCATCTTCTTATGGCTTGTATTAGGAAGGCATTATAGCATTTAATTTGATTTTGGCAAATTTCAAAGGTAATTTCGAAGATAGTGGGCAGTATAAGATTTTTTGCAGAGAAGGCATTCTTCCGGAGTCCCTTCGGTTACTATCTTACCGCCTTTTTCTCCGCCTTCCGGCCCCAGGTCGATTATATGGTCAGCACATTTTATCATATCCAGATTGTGTTCAATTACCACAACTGTGTGGCCTTTATCCACCAGTTTCTGGAAACTTTGCAGGAGCACAGAAACATCAGCTGGATGAAGGCCGATCGTCGGCTCGTCAAATAAGTACAAGACATTAGTTTTCTTTTGATGAACCAGGTTGTGAGCTAATTTGATCCGCTGCAGTTCTCCGCCTGAAAGAGTTGTTGTGGGTTGGCCCAAGGTAAGATAGCCCAGCCCTACTTCTATTAAGGGGGATAATTTGCCTATGATCTTTGTATTGTCAGCATAAAAATCACAGGCTTCGATAACACTCATCCGGAGGGTATCATCAATATTTTTCTCTTTATATTTGATCTCAAGTATTTCTTTTTTAAAACGTTTGCCTTTGCAGGCTTCACAGGTAAGCACTACGTCGGATAGAAACTGCATCTCTACGATCTGCTGTCCGGCGCCCTTACATTCTTCGCAGCGGCCTCCGGCAGTATTGAAAGAGAAAAATCCGGGTTTATATCCCTGTGCTTTTGCTTCCCGGGTGCGGCTGAACAAAGTACGGATCTCATCCAGGGCTTTAGTATAGGTGGCTGGTATGGAGCGGGGGGATTTACTGAGGGGTGACTGGTCAACTACAATAACAGCATTCAGCTTTTCTTTTCCTTCAATCTCCTTAAAACCATAGGGAGTCTCTCCTTTCCAGCCTTTATACAGCACATCAAAAAGCAATGTGCTTTTCCCTGAGCCGGATACGCCGGTAACACAGGTAAAGATATTTAGAGGGATCTTGACATCAATATGTTTAAGATTATGCACATAGGCGTCTTTTATTGTGATGCTGTCTTTGGACTTGCGCCGGGATAGAGGTTTTTTTATCTTTTTATCGCCCCGGATATATTTGGCTGTAAGGGAGTCAGGATATTTCAGAAAGCTTTCCATGTCGCCGGAGAAAATAACCTTACCTCCCTGCTCTCCGGCTCCCGGGCCGAGGTCGATCAGGTATTCAGCTGATTTGATGATCTCCGGATCATGCTCTACAACCATGACGGTGTTCCCTACATCTTTTAGTGATCTGAGGATATTGATGAGCCGCTGGTTATCACGGGCATGAAGCCCGATACTGGGTTCATCCAGGACAAAAAGAGTTCCTACTAATGAGGTGCTTAAAGCAGCAGCCAGATTTATCCGCTGGGCTTCTCCTCCGGAAAGGGTGAAGGTCATCCGGTTTAGGGTTATATAATCCAGGCCGACTTCTAGCAGAAATTTTAGCCGGCTGCTGATCTCATGCAATAGTTTCTCTGCGATTTGTTTTTGATAAGGCGAAAGAGTTAAAGAATTAAAATAGTCCTTTGCCTGGCGTACAGTCAATTGGGTGGCTTCACTGATAGATTTTCCCTTGAGTTTGACGTTTAGGGCGAGGGGATTAAGGCGCATCTGTTTGCAGTCCGGACAGGGGATGTATTTTCTATACCTGGCCAAATAGACGCGGACCTGGACTTTGTACTTTTTCTTTTTCAAGCGTTCGAATGAGCCAATTACTCCTTTATATACTCCCTTTCCGTGCAGGATAAAGTCTTTTTCAGATTTTTTAAGGTTCTTATAGGGGGTACCTGTGGGAATGCCCTGCTTTTTTGCCCGCTCTAATAGATTCTGCATGCGCCGCCGTGATGCTGGTTTTGTCCATGGTTCGATCGCTCCCTCTTTGAGGGAGAGGTTTTTGTCCGGGATGATCTTATCTTCATCGAAAACAGCCAAGTCGCCAAATCCCTGACATGAGGGGCAGGCCCCCTGGGGGCTGTTAAAGGAAAAGAGATTGGGAGTCGGGTCTTGATAGGTGATCTTGCAGTATTTACATTCAAGTTTGTCTGAAAATAGAAATTCCCGTCCTTTGTCTGTGCGTACTTTTACGCGTCCTTCCCCTTTCATAAGAGCTGTTTCCAGGGAATCGACCAGGCGTTCCCGTTCTTTATGGTTGAGTTCCAGCCTGTCCATAAAAACTTCCAGCTTATTGAGGCCGGAAAGGTCGGCTTTTTCAAGTTCAAAAATCTTGCCATTTTGTATTATACGGAAAAAACCTTCTTTTTTCAGGACATCCAGGCCTTTTTCTATTGGCCAGGAAAAGGATATAAAGGCAGTTGCTTCAGGAGAGGATTGAAAAAGCTGTTCGACCATAGAATCGATAGTATCTCTGCGTACGGGGCGGCTGCATTCCGGGCAGTAAAGAGAGCCGATACGGGCAAAAAGTACGCGCAGATAGTCATAGATCTCGGTAACGGTTGCCACTGTAGAGCGGGGGTTTTTGGTGACAGCTTTCTGCTGGATGGCAATAGCCGGGGTAATTCCTTCGATCGCCTCTGCGTCTGGTTTTTCCATACGCTCCAGGAACTGGCGGGCGTAGGCTGACAATGATTCGAGGAAACGGCGCTGCCCTTCCGCATAAAGAGTGTCAAAGGCAAGCGAGGATTTTCCTGATCCTGAGACACCGGTTATGATTATCTGTTTGTTAAGCGGTATATCAAGGTTAATATTTTTTAAATTATGTACCTTGACCCCGCGAAGAGCAATTTTATCCTTTATTGTGTGCATAATAAAATTCACCTGAACAATTCATAAAAAATGTCGATATGTATGATACATCTTTTGAAATCAATATTTTACATTGATTCCTCAGACATTACAATTGATCGTTTCGTTTTCGATGTGATTTATATATAATCGACATTTTTTACTCTCCGAGCGAGCCGATCTTACCGCATCTACTTCGTTGCAGCGGATTCGCGGTGAGGGACCACAGCTTCATCCACTGTGCCTCGTATCTGCGGCAACCTCGACTCGTGAATAATCCAGGTGTTATAAATCTTTTCCCTCAGGATTCATACAGCGAACCTTGACTCGCTTTGTGCAGAAAAGTTTAGATAAAATGGGAGAACTCCTGTAAAATAAAGTTTAAGCCTTAAAAGGAGGCCTTTATGAAGAAAGGGACAAAATATGCCTTAATCCTGGGAGCAATTCCGTTTGTGACCCTGGTTTTTGCTCTGCCTCTTGTAAATCGTGTCCATCCGGTTGTGCTGGGACTGCCCTTTCTGCTGTTTTGGATTATTACCTGGGTAATACTGACTCCCTTTATTCTTTTTCTTGCCTATATGCTGGAAAAAAAATTTAATCCTCCGGATAAAGGAGAAGACAATTGAGTTTGGCGCTGATCATTATTTTTGCAGCTATTCTTATTTCCTCGTTAGTCGGAGTTTATGCCGGCAGAAATGTAGAGATGACCCTCGAAAACTGGACGGTAGGAGGCCGGCGCTTTGGAATAATCATAATTTGGCTGCTTATGGCAGGAGAGATCTATACTACTTTTACTTTTTTGGGTGCTAGCGGCTGGGCTTATTCAAAAGGAGCCCCGGCATTTTATATCTTGATCTATGGGGCTCTGGCCTATACTTTGTCCTTTTTTATTCTCCCTTTGATCTGGAAGCTTGGCAAGCGTTTTAATCTGCATACTCAACCTGATTTTTTCATCCAAATATATAAAAGCCGCAGCCTGGGTGTCCTGGTGGCGGTTATCGGGGTTTTGTCCATAATCCCTTATCTGCAGCTTCAACTGGCTGGCTTGGGTTTTATTGTCAAAGTTGCCAGTAACGGGGCTATCAGTTCTCAAGCAGCCATTCTTATATCCTTTGTTCTGACCTGTGCTTTTGTCTACACCAGCGGCCTTAGGGGGGCGGCTTGGGTTGCGGTTATTAAAGATGTATTAATGCTGGCAGCTGTATTTATTGTCGGGATCGGAGTTCCCCTGATTTATTTTGGCAGCATTGGTAAGATGTTTTCAGTACTGATAGATAAGATACCGGAACACCTGATTTTTCCCGGAGCAACAACAAATATGGATGTTCTCTGGGTCATGTCTACTATTTTATTAACTGCTATGGGCTTTTATATGTGGCCGCAGATATTTGGCTCGGCTTTTTCGGCAAAAAGTGACAAGGTCATTAAGAGAAATGCTATTATCATGCCGCTTTACCAGATCCCCATACTGCTGATATTTTTTGTTGGCTTTACAGCCCTTTTGGTTATTCCAGGCCTGGAGAATGGGGACCTATCTTTTCTGACTCTAGTCAATCAGACGTACCCTGCCTGGTTTATGGGATTTGTCGGGGCAGCAGGAGCTGTGACAGCCATGGTACCTGCGGCGATCTTGGTGCTTTTTGCTGCTACTCTGGTGGCTAAAAATATCTATAAGACCGGGTTTAAGCCCCAGGCTGGAGAGGAAAGTGTTATGCGGCTTTCAAGGTTTATGGTCCTGGTCATAATGACCCTTGGCCTGGTGTTTGCAATCTTTTTCCCCAATGAACTGGTCAATCTTTTAATCCTTGGATATGATGGCGTTTGCCAGTTTTTTCCGGGTGTCATCTTGGGTCTTTTCTGGAAAAAAGCCAGCCATAACGGCGTGTTTTGGGGGATAATCTCAGGAGTCGGGATAGTAGCTCTGCTTATCCTCAGCGGTAATGATCCTTTCTTAGGTATTAACGCTGGGTTTGTCGGGTTGGTAGTAAATGCAGCCGTTGCTGTGATAATAAGCTTATTATATCGTGGACCGAGAATAATCGGAGGAGAGTAAAATGCTTTATGAGATCAAAAATAAAGTTACAGAGATAACAGAGGAATTAGTAAGCTGGCGCCGGGATTTTCATCGCCACCCTGAGCTTGCATTTGAAGAATTTCGGACTTCAGCTGTTATCAGGGAATTTTTAGAAAAACTGGGACTGCAGGTGGAAACGTGCGCCAAGACCGGTCTACGGGCCGTATTGGCGGGCAAGCCTGGAGGACGGACCGTGGCTTTACGTGCAGATATGGACGCACTCCCATTGGAGGAGGAGGGAGATAAGGAATATATCTCTCAGAATCCCGGAGTGACCCATGCCTGTGCCCATGATGGGCATATGTCAATTATTATGGGAGCGGCTAAAATATTATCTCAGATGAAAGACCGTTTCAGCGGAAAAGTAGTATTTCTTTTTCAGCCGTCAGAAGAAAGGATCCCGGGCGGAGCTAAATTGATGATCGAAGAGGGGGCTTTGGAAGGAGTGGATGCTATTTTCGGACTGCATCTTTGGCAGGATTTAGCTACCGGAATTGTTGGGCTTGTAAAAGGGCCGATGATGGCTCAGCCTGATGCCTTTTCTATTACTATTAAAGGAAAAGGCGGTCACGGTTCTATGCCCCAACAGACTGTGGATCCGATTCTGGTAGCCTCCCAGCTGGTTGTAAATGTTCAGAGTATTGTTAGCCGCAGTATTGACCCGCTCAAGCCTGTGGTAGTTTCTTTCGGTACTATTATAGGCGGAACAATTTATAATATTATTCCGGAAAAAGTGACATTGACCGGTACAGTAAGAAGCTTTGATGCTGATGTCCAAAAATTGACTGAGCAGCGTTTGCGGAAAATTACTCAGAAAACCTGCGAAACTTATGGCGCTACCGCAGAGTTTAAATATGATATTGGTTATGATTCGCTAGTAAATGATGCCGGCATGGTCGATTTTGTTGAGAAAATAACCGCAAAAACTTTGGGCAAAGAGCGGATCAAACATATTGACCCGGTTATGGGAGGAGAGGATTTTGCCTATTATCTCAAGAAAGTTCCCGGGGCTTTTTTGTTCTTTGGCATGGGGGATGGGACCCAATATCCCCATCACCATCCTGGCTTTGATATTGATGAAAAAGCTCTGCCTGAAGCTACCTATCTTATGACCGCCTTAGCGCTGGAGGGGTCAAGTCGTCTTGACCATCCGGGTACTTAAGAATAATCGACTGTACTGTGATGCGGGGCTGAGTTGCTGAGATGTAAATGCGGTCAAGATGGATCACTTCTTCCGGTGAAGAAAAATCGTCCGGGCCGATTATACCGCCGAAATGTTCGCTGCGGCCAAAGGCAATGTGGAAGCCCAGTTTTTCATCTTGCAATATTTTACCGACCGGGAGGATGCCGAAATCTTTCAACACACCGAAGCCAAGCTCTGCCATATTTCCGTAGGCCGGTTCTTTTGTAAGATGTGACTGCTCCTCTTCGGCAGCTGGGCTCTCACCTTCAGCTTTGATGGCACGGTTCTCTTTGATATAGAAGAGGACAATATTGTTATCTATTTGAACCGGCAAAGTGCCTTGTGTCAGGCTTGGCTCCTCTTTTTCGCCTTCATAGGGTACGATATAAGCTTCTCCGCTGGGCAGATTACCGGCCACTCCTCTGTCAGGGAAGCGGCCCGTACTGGCATGGGCATTGCGGAAGCGCAGATCAAAAAGCATTTTATATTCATCAATATCATCGACTGAAAAAATCACTTCTGCGGCCTCTGCCCGGTCAAGTTTTTCTTTGATCTTGAGCACCCGCCGGTTTACTTCTGAATAATCAATTTTCAGGGTGGGGATCATAGTGGGAGAAAATCCCGGCATTGTAGCGGCCCGGAGATCGAATTTTCTGGCAGCATTTTTCAAAGGAGCTGTAGCTGAGTATTGGGTCGGTGCCATGATAATTTTTACTTTTTGAAATATTTCTTCAAATGAGATCTTGGTACATGATTTTTCCAGTTCGGAAGCATAGGAAGGCAGCGGTCTCCCCCATTTTCTAAGGTAAGCAAAGGAGGGGAGTTCAGCATTGTTAGAGCCTACATTGGGATAGGCAAAAAGCCTTACGTCCTCTAAATCCAGAGCTTCTAAGTTTTCTCTTAAGACATCGGCCCATTCTGTGGCCATTTTGCGTCTAATCCTCCAGTCCTCCTCCTCCTCTTCTTTATTTTTGGGGAGGTCCACCAGGATCCCTAGAAATCGGTCATCCGGCATAAGAGGAAAAACGGAATGGATAAGATCAATAAGTTCATCTAAAGATAGATTTTCCATGGTGCCTCCTTTAAAAGAGGGGGACTGTCCCTCTAGCTTCATCCCCTGCGCCTCTTATCTACGGCAACCTCGACTCGTGAATAATCCAGGCTACTTACTTTTTTTCATGGCGAATTTAGCCATTGTCTCATATAGGACCGGGACAATGATCAGACGGAGTATTATAGCAAAGAAAAATCCACCTATATATACAACTGCCAGAGGTTTATGAAGTTCTGCCCCAGTCGATACAGTAAGGGCCATGGGCAGTAATGCCACGATCATTACCATATCCGTCATAAGAATGGGACGCAATTTAGTCATAGCTCCCTTAACTACTGCTTCATGCAGAGCCATTCCCTGTTTTATAAAATCATTGATCTTAGCTACGAGAATTATATCGTTCTGAACACAAATGCCGAATAGGGCTATCAGCCCGATCGTGGAGGAGACATTAAGTGTTTGCCCTGCGATTAACAGGGCCAAAATCCCGCCGATAAGGGTTGTGGGGATGTTCATGATGATCATAAAAGCCTGCCAGAGAGAGTTGAATAAAGAGAAAAGGATAACAAATATAATGAGGATAACGATGAGCATCAATATAGACAGATGGCGGAGGGCGCGCTGCTGGCTTTCGAACTGCCCCCCGAAAGTGACAAAATAGCCTGGGG
>CBFDDY010000013.1:0-17714 GCA_965603705.1 uncultured bacterium
GTCGATGGAGCTCTAATGATAGTTCCTATCCTCTTCCGAATCCGGACCCGGATACGAGGGAGGTCTTTCTATCCGGATAAGGAATGGACAGGGAACGCGTGGTGAAAATGTTATCCAGAGGGGCGACTTCTTCATGATAGACCATGGGGCCGAGGGAGATTACGATCTGCGAGGCGTTAGGGACCATTGGAAATTCGGGAACTTCTATGAAATGAAAGTCGAATATGGCTATGTGCTCCGTGAAGGAGAGACGGAACCGCCTCCGGAACTAAGAAAACTCTGGTCAGAGGGGATGAAAATCCGCAAGGTCTTAGACGAGAACATCAAGGTGGGCCGTACTGCGGCGGAAACATTTGAAATTATCAAGCGGAAACTTGACGAAGTAGGGATTATTGTCAATCGCGAACAGAGATTTGACAAAGACCTGGATCCTGAAAAAATCCAGGTTTCTCTCGACTTGCATGGCCTGGGAAAGGGATCATATCCCCCCAGGATTGGTTCTTTAGGCCCGGATTACCAACATGATATGATACTCCAAATGTATCACCACTTTGCTATGGAGACGTTTATTTATATGCCGTTGCCTGCCACAGAAGACAAAGAGGATCACTTAAGATTATGGTTTCACGATGGTGCGCATGCCACCGAAAATGGGCTCGTGTATTTGACTCCTCCACCTTCGGAGATTCATATCATTGGTATTGAGTAGAACTGATGAGGGAAATAAATTTTCGCCTCGGCTTTTCCTTGAAGATATAGGGACATCATACTTAATTCTGAATTAGAGGAACGATTTCTGAATTAATTAAGTATGATGTCCCCATATCTCTTAAAGATTTTTAAATTCATGGTTGAAATGATTGTCGATTAAGGAAATAATGAAGAGATAAGACATGAATAGTTCAGGAAAATTAAGGAGAGAATTTATGAAACAAAACGTTAAATTATTACGCATTATTTATACCTTTACCCTGGTGCTCATTGTTTTGGGATTTGTAACTCAGATCACAGAGGCCCAGATAAAAGTCACATCTCCGGAAGAGTTTTTTGGATTTGAACTCGGTAGTGATCGCAAGATGGCTCGCTGGGATACAATTATTGACTACTTTAAGATCTTAGAGAAAGAAAGCGGAAAGCTGAAGGTCATCAATATGGGACCGTCCACCATGGGCCATCCTTTTCTTTTAGTCATCATCACTGCTCCGAAAAATCTTGCTAACCTAGCCCGGTTGCAGAAAGTAAATGCCATGATCAGTGACCCGCGGGGAATTGCAGAAGCAGAGATCAAAAAGCTGGTAAAGGAAGGCAAGGCTGTCATGTGCCAGTCTATGAGCCTCCATGCTACTGAGATCGGCGGTACCCAGATGGCACCTGAACTGACTTATGACCTTATAAGCCGAGAAGATGAGGAAACCCAGCGCATTTTAGATAATGTGGTCTTCTGCTTGATACCCTGCTTTAATCCGGACGGGCAGATCATGGTCACTGATTGGTACAGAAAAACCCTTGGTACAGAGTATGAGGGAGCAGGCCTTCCCTGGCTTTATCATAAATATGTGGGGCACGATAACAATCGAGACGGCGACTACCTCAATATGATCGAGTCGGTGTATGCGGCCAAGGTCATGTACAGGGACTGGGTACCCCAAGCTTATATTGATCATCACCACATGGGAAGCTATGGAGCCCGACTCTACATTCCCCCCTACTGTGATCCCATTCGCCCCTATGCTGACCCGCTTATCTGGCGTGAGATGAGCTGGTACGGGGCCCACATTGCCTATAAGCTGGAGGAAAACGGAAAAGCCGGCATCCTAAATGCTGCTCAGTTTCCTGGCTGGGGTCATTTCGGCTGGCACTGGATAACACCTTTCCACAATATTGCAGGGATGCTCACTGAGTCGGCCAGTGCAAAACTGGCAACACCTCTATATATCCATCCTGAGCAGCTCCAGGCAGGGTCCCGGCAGTTCCCTGAATACGAAGCCCAGACCACCTTCCCCAACCCCTGGCCGGGCGGTTGGTGGAAGCTTCGCGATATAGTCGAGCAGCAGAAGATCGCATCCTGGGCCCTTCTGGATCTTGCAGCCCGCAACAAGGAGACTGTGCTTTGGAACGCCTATCTGAAGGCTAAGCGGCAGACAGAGCGGGGAGCTATGGGCAAACCCAATGCTTACGTGATTCCCCCAGCTCAGCATGATAATCTGACTGCTGTGAAGATGATCAATACCTTGCTTTTATCCGGGATCGAGATAAAACAGGCCCGGAAACCGTTTAAAGTTGGCCATGCGACTTTTCAGGAAGGCGCCTTTGTTATTTCCCTGGCACAACCTAAGATGGGCTTAATACGGAATCTGTTAGGACGCACTTTTTACCCTGACAATAAGTGGACCCGGGACAGCGACGGTTCTCCCCTCCGTCCCTATGACTTGGCGACTCACAATATGAATGAGTTCATGGGCGTTGATGTTGTGCCGGTAGATGAGGCTTGCCAAGGCGATTTCCAGATAATCGAGGGCCGGGTAGAGACCTCAGGCAAGGTTGAGACGGGAGGAGCAGGATATCTACTAGACGGGAAACTGAATGCCAGCTTCAAAGCAGTAAATCTTCTCCTGGATAAGGGAGTAGCGGTTCAGCGGATTGATAAGGCTTCCTCAGGAGCCTGTCCCGGCGATTTTATTGTAGCTAAAGGTTCTGAAATTATGCTCAAGGATGTAGCTGATTTGACAGGTGTTGATTTTAAAGCGCTTAAAAGTGAGATTAAAGAAGGGATTCACATTGTTAAACCGGTACGGGCTGGTATGTATCAGCGCTACTGGGGCGGGAACATGGATGAAGGCTGGACCCGTTTTGTCCTGGAACAGTTCGCATTTCCCTATACATCCCTGAAGGACGCTGAGATCAAAAAGGGAGGCCTTAATAAAAAGTACGATGTTATAATCTTTCCCCAGGATTCTCCAGATATGATCATGGGCGAGATTTCCGGAAGATACCGCCGCAACCTGTCATCTGTTCCTCCTGAATATCAAAGCGGCATTGGCGAAAAAGGTGTTCAGGCGCTTAAGGAATTTGTTGAGAAAGGAGGGACGCTTGTAACGTTAGGTGAAGCTTGCAGCTTTGCCATTGATAAATTCGCATTAAGCGTCCGTGATGCTGTAGAGAACACTACTTGGAAAGAATTTTTCTGTGCCGGATCGACTTTCAAGGTCAACTATGACAACACCCATCCGCTGGCCTATGGGATGCCGTCAGAAGGGTTTGTCGTCTTTTACAGCAGCCAGGCCTTTGAGGTCACTCCCAGTCAGCACAACGAGCGCTACGAGACGGTTGTGCGCTATAAGGATAAGGATATACTCCAAAGCGGCTGGCTTATCGGGGAAGAATATCTGTCAAACAAGGCAGCAATGGTCAATGCTGAATACGGCAAGGGCAATGTGGTTCTAATCGGATTCCGGGCCCAGCATCGGAGTCAGACACATGGAACCTATAAGCTGCTTTTTAATGCCTTAATGCACTGAGTTATTCATAAAAAATGGCGATGTTTTTATTATTAATATATTTTCAGTGATATGCAAGATTTTATCAAGAATATTTTTTTTTATTTTCTAGTTTTTGTTTTTTAATTTTAATCGCCATTTTTTACCCTACAGGCGAGCCGATTTTACCGCATCTACTTCGTTGCAGCGGATTCGCGGTGAAGTACCACAGCTTCATCCCCTGCGTCTCGTATCTACGGCAACCTCGACTCGTGAATTAGCCAGGTTAATCAGGTAGCAATTATAGTTCCGGCTTGTCCCTTTGGATGATGGTTAATTTACCGGTCAGGTCGATTCCCTCGCCCGATACACTGATATTATAAGTTCCGGGGTTAGCGAACTTATAAGAACGAAAAAAATAAGCCTCTGGGCTATCCACTTTTTCCCTGATCAGGTCCCACCTTACCTGGTTGAAGCCTTTGGAAGCCTGAAGGGTTTGGGACCAAACAGCCTTCCCTACCTTGTTTTTAACCGCGATAGTAACTTTAGCATTTTTCTTCAGATAAAAAGTTAGCGGGACTTTTTCCATGGTGCTGTATCTCGGATCGCGGTGGGTGTCGTTTATCCAGGGGAGACGGGCTGCCGGGCTTTTAAAGATAATATGGTCTTGAGGTTCGCCGTTTTTAAAGGCATTCTGGATTGGTTTGAGGTTTAATTTGTAAATACCCCGCCCGTGGGTGCTTGCTACAAGATCCATTTCCCTTTCCTGAATTACCAGGTCGGAAATAGCGGTGGCTGCCATCTCAGGGCCCAGTAAAGACCAGATTTTTCCGCGGTCTGTGGAGATATAAACTCCCCGGTACATGCCGGCATAGAGAATGTTTTCGTTAGTTGGATCTTCTAAAATGACATAAGCGACTTCGTCAGGGAGGTTGGAAGCGATCGATCCCCAGTTTTTCCCATAATCTTCTGAGACAAAAAGGTGTTTTCTCAGATCATCGTCATTAATACCGGTTAAAGTTACATATACCCGCGCTTCGCTGAAGCGAGAAGGGCAGATGCTGCGGATATACCGGTTAGGAAGGCCTCTGGAATGTTCCGTCCATTTGATTCCATCATTTTTAGTGACCCAAAAAGCGCCTCTATCTGTTCCGGTGTATAATAAACCCGGTACCAGTACTGATTCGGCCACAGCGCCGGCTGCTGTAGATTTTTTCTCTTTGAACTCCGATTTTGCCAGGTCAGGGCTTATCAGACGCCAGGAATCTCCCCGGTTTAAGCTTTTAAAAACATAGTTTCCAGCATGGTAGAGGATAAGATGATTGTGGGACGAAATAATGTAGGGTGTAATAAAATTATAACTGAGCTTCCCGGCATGCCCTTTGGGTAGCCGGGGGCGAATATTCGCTGAACGGTCGGCTTTCATATCCTTGCGCATGATCGCTCCGTTCTGAGAGGAAAAATAAACCGTGTTTATATCTTCCGGGTCAGGGATAGTATAACAGCCGTCCCCGCCGGACCAAGCGTCGAGCCAGACATATTTCCACTCATCAGCGTATTTTGGCTTCCATTCTCTGGCCGGACCGAATACAGAGGAATCATCCTGAGTTCCGCCATATACGTTATAGGGATCCTGATTATCGACTGAAATATCGTAAAATTCTCCGGCTGGAATATTATTATAATGCAGCCAGGAATCCCCTTTGTCATAACTCACATATAATCCCCCGTCATTACCTAAAGCCAGATGGTTGGGATTTGTCGGATCGATCCAGAGCTCACAATGATCAAGGTGGAGAGGATCGGCAGGGTTGGGAAAGAGGTGGAATACATCCCCGCCAACAAGCTTTAAAGTTTTTCCCCCATCTAAGCTGTGCGCCATCCTGACGCCGAGGGTATAGATCTCTTCATCGTCCCTGGGGTTTACATAACAGTCGGTGAAATACCAGCCGATGCCAGGAAAGATCATAAGCTCCTCTTTATGGGTCCTTTTCCAGATTTTTCCGCCGTCAAGGGTACGGTACACCTCAGCTGCAAGGCGCGGCTTTTTGTTCAGATTGTCCACCAGGGCATATACCTTATCAGGATCGGACCAGGATACGGCCAGCCCTATCCGGCCTGTCTTGGGACCGTCGGGGAAACCGTTTTTTTGCCGGGACCAAGTCTTGCCCCCGTCAGTGCTTTTGTATATGCCGCTTTCCTTCCCAAATATGCCGGGATTATTCTCCCACATGGAGACATAGATAGTTTCCGGATCAGAGGGAGCTATAACAACATCATTGGCCCCAGTGCGCTCGTTCACATAGAGCACATGTTCCCAGGTTTTCCCTCCGTCAATTGTGCGGTAGAGCCCCCGGTTTGGATTGGGGGACCAGAAATGGCCCAATACAGCCACAAAAGCAATGTCCGGATTTTCCGGGTGGATTGCGATCTCGCCGATATGATAGGAATCAGGCAGTCCCATATTTTTCCAGGTCCTGCCCCCGTCTTCCGAACGGAAAACACCTGTACCTGGCATGGTAAAATTTCTCGCCTTTTTAAGGCTTTCTCCCGAACCAAGCCAGATTATATCGGGATCAGAAGGTGCCAGAGCTATATCACCGATACCTAGGGCTGATTGGTTTTCAAATATGGGTTTCCAGGAAAGTCCGTGGTTGGTTGTCTTCCAGAGGTTGCCGGAACCGAAAGCGACATACATGGTTCCCGGATGGGAAGGATCAGCCTGCACCGCTTCGACCCGGGCGGAATTCATGACAGGCCCGAGCGAGATCCACTGCAGGCCGAAACGGGAGTCCTGCTTAAGTTCCAGGTATTGCTTCCAGGACTCCAGGAGGGGACTCCTGACGTCCTGCGCTTCGCTAAAAAAACAGGTCCCTGCTATAAGCAGGATAATCAGAGTTGTTAATAAGGTTTTTGTTTTCATTTGGCTCTATATTAACATAAATTAATATAGAATAAATCAGAGATTTTTTAGGAACTACATTAATGGGAAATTATTTGTCATGTTGTTCTTGGATATGTGCGGCGACTTCTTGGATAGCGTTTAATACATCTTCTAATGCGGTTTTTGCCTTTTTGTGAATCTTGACTCTTTTAAAACCTTTTGCCCCCACATATCTTAATTTTACTTCTTCAGCTTGTGCTATCTTCTGTAACAAAGCAAATTCATCCTGATTTATCATCACGTCATAATATTCACATGTCAATTCCTCTGCTTCTATGAATTGAATCTGTTCTCTAGGGGTTAAAATGTGTTCCTCATCCTCAATAGTGAATATATATTTATTAATAAACAATCTATCTTCATCAAAATAATTGATGACCATACGTAAAACCAGACCTTTTTTTTTAGTTATTCCGAAATAGAGATATATCCTTGAACTTGCCTTTACGCAACTATTGTGTTTAAACCAGGTAATTCCGCTTTTCTTATCTTTTTCAGCTTTGAGATTATATTTTTTTTCAAGATCCTTATTAAAGTCAAATGAAAAAAGCGAAACCACTAAAAACAAGACTGAAATTATTATAATTATTTTTTTCATTTTTCGACCACTTTTATATTTTTAACTTGAACCCCCCCTAAAATAAAATAAGGGGAGGGATTTTTCCCTCCCCTTATCAACTTGATTCTATCTACTTGAATTATATAGTTTTAGAATTCGAATCTGAATCCAAGTCTGAAAGTTCTCGGACCTCTTATCCCCCAAATATACCCGAACTGGTAATCTGACCATTGATCCATTTGAGTCTCGTAATCAGTTACTGTAGAGGCGTTGAATACATTAAATACATCGACAAGTGCTCCTACTCTGAACTCTCCGATACGAAAGAATTTTTCCAACCTTAGATCAAGATTGTGGATAGAGTCATAGCGGTAGGATCCTCTTTCTTCTCCATATATATATACAGAGTCACCCCTAAATGTAACCATGTCTCGGGGTAGGGCCATACTTGAACTATAGGGACTTCCTGTCCTGAAACTATAATACATACCTAAAGTGACATCTACTACAGGAATATCAACCGCGCTGCTGATTTTCAGAAGATGAGTGGGATCGATTCCGAGAGGACCTTCTGCATTTATCTGATAGTTAGGATCTGAATACATGGTTGAAGCACCCAGCATAGAACCTCTGTTTTCTCCGAATTCTCCCCAGGTATTATCATTTGTGCCCCATGATCTGCTCCATGCATAAGCAACATTAAGCATCCAGTTGTTTGACCATCTCTTATTCAAAGTTAAATGAAGGCCTCTGTAGTTTCTTGTTGGAGTAAAAGCGACCATTCCGGGAAATGCAGCTCCGTAAGACTCGCCTTCTTGAGGATTTGTGAAATAGTATTGGTTTTCTTCGTTTGTTCTACGATATACATTATAGGTTTTTCCTAAATTAGGCCCTGGATAATCACAGGTCCAGGTTGTTGCTTCCCACTCTCCTGTAATGTTCACTTTGTCCATAAAATCATGATTGGTTCTGTAGATGAAACTAGCGCCTACTGATAAATCCTTCATGACCTCTCTTTCAATCCCGATTACATACTGGTTCATAAAAGGCATTTTAAGGTTTGGGTCGGCCGTATATTCATTTTCCCAGAGGTCTTCACCATCTAGTATCCACTGTTCACCATAAGTTCCGGGTGGTTCTTCTTCCCATTCTTCTAAGACTGGTCCCCATACCCATTCTCTGAAGGCACCCTGTGGTTGAAAGCGCATATAAAACTGCACCATCAGTCCATGGTAATATTTTCCATAGTGGAGTTTTAAGGCGGTTGAATTGTCTCCAAATAGATCAAAAGTTAGACCTAAACGGGGTGCGATGCCCATTTTGGGAGCAAAAACTGACCCGCTTACACCGGGAACACTTCCTCTCCAGTGATTGATCCTAAGGCCCGGATTGATTACCAACCGGTCTGAAATCATCCAAGAATCCTGAAAATAAGCAGCCAACCTTGTAGATTTGGGATAGGCTTCCTCACCCTCCCATTCAAACATCAGATAGTTTCCCATGTAATCTTCATAAAATTTTCCGCCAGGATAATGGTAGGCGACATGCACAGCAGATGTTTCAACTTCGGCTCCGAATTTAAAATCGTGATCACCTTTGATGAAATCCTCTGCATGATGGGTTAAAGATACGTTTTCCTGGATGCGGTGGGCATAACGGTAATAGGTTTCCCAAAAATTTCCGGTTAACATTTCAGTTTCAAGATCAAAATGGGGAGGGGCTCCATCTGGACTAGCGGTGCTTTCTGCTTCCTTAATGAATCCTCCGAATCTAAATTCAAGAAAAGTTGTATCAGAAAAAGTATGAAGCCAATCACCATTATAGTAGAACTGTAAGTGATTTTCATCTGTGTTTGCCTCAGGAGACATCAGAGGCTCTGCGCCATAATTATTAATAACACTTGGCTCAATACCTGCCCAGACCGAGAATCTGTCATTCCGGCTTGCCTGCCAGGTTAATTTTGCTCCTCCTCTCCAGCCATCACCAGATTCAGTTAACCCATCAAAATCGTCTATGTTTAAATGCCAGTAGTCATAACTTCCCTCTGCAAAAAACCAGAGCTTATCTTGTACTACTGGTCCGCCTAAATTAAAATTAGCATCATATGACTCATCCCAATATCTTCTCTTAAGATAGGGATAATCATCCCAGTTTGTACTGTGAAATTTGGGCATCCTTAAATAAAAGTTGGCCATGCCATGAAAATCATTACCTCCTGATTTCATCACTGTGTTTACAATAGCTCCACTGAATCCTCCATATTCTGCAGGAGATCCAATTCCCATTACATTTATCTCTTCAATTGAATCGTAAGACGGGCTCATTCCACTTTCGCCTGCTTCCGGACTGTTAACTTTAACTCCGTTGATCAGAAAATTGTTAGAATTGCTTGTCGCTGCCCCAAATGCTGATCTTTGCGTAACTCCGGGTGTCATACTCAAGGCACCTTCTACGCCTCTATTAGGCAGTTTTTGGAGAAATTCTGTTTCTATAATAGTTGTAACTGTCGCTGAATCCCTTACATCAATAATAGGAGCTGTTGCTATAACGGTCACCTCTTCTTCAAGAGAGCCGATTTCTAGGAAAAAATCAACAGTAAGTGTCCTCCCTATACTGAGACGTAAATCAGATTGCATCTGCGGTGTGAATCCTGGAAGTTTAACATTAAGGGTATAGGTGCCAACTTGAAGTGCAACAAACCTATACTTGCCTGCTGCGTCTGTTATTTTAACACGATCTCCTCCAATTAAGTTTGGCGATGTCAGGATGACTTCAGCACCGGGAAGGCCTTCGCCATCGGAAGTCATAACTTTCCCTTCAATTTTGAGTGTTTGAGCTTGAGCAAAAAAGCTGATTAGCAGAAAAGCACATAAAAATGCTAAAAAACTTCTACCTTTCTTTTTCATAAAAACCTCCTCTCAAATTTATTAAGCATAATAAGCTGTAAGCATATTTTTTCTTTGGAAGTGCGGTTTATAGGGAAGTATAGAAATTCCCTTAAGCCTATTTTTAAAATGCACTTTATTAACCATAGCTACTAAAAAATTTAGTATTCTCCACTATTATATAGATGGTTTATTCTAATTTGTCAACAATAATTTCTATAAGTTTTTAATTTTAACACTTTTATTAATTTTGACATTTAAATCATTGAATGCTATTTATATCTCTAATAGAGAAGCATAAATTAGGAAAGAAGAGAAGTAAAAATAAGGAGCAAATAATGAAAATGTTTAGCAGATTTTTTCTTTTGTTTTTATTCATTTTCCTTGTATGTCACATAGGTAATTTTTTAAATGGGAATACTGAACCATCCGACCGCCTTTTGCTTGGTACCCAAAGCGGAACTACGGGTGCAGTCAGAGGATTAGTTAAGGATGCTGAGAGCGGTAAAGTCATAGCTAAAGTCAAAATAGTCTTGGTAAACTCGAAGAATTCAACTATGAAATATGAGCTTAAAACAGATAAAAAAGGAGCTTATTATAAAGGCGGCCTGAGGCCTGGTTATTACGAGTGCACAGTTGAAAAAGAAGGCTTCCTGCCAATATCAAAAACGGTACGCGCGAGGCTTGGAGAAACAGTCCAGGAAGATTTTGAGCTTCAATCCCTTGAAAGTCAGGTCCCCGAAGCCATAACAAAAGCAAAAAAAGCGACTAAGTTCTTTCAAGAGGCTCAATGGGAAGATGCTGTCAAAGAATTTTCCAAAGCAATAGCAAAAAATCAATCAAGCCACATGCTATTTTATTACAGGGGATTGGCTCAAGAAAAGTTTGGCAATTTAGAAGAAGCCATGTCAGATTACCAGAAAACTATAGAACTCAAGCCGGATTTTGCACTTCCTTATTCTATGGCAGGCAAGATCTTTGCAAGGCAACAGAACCATGAAAAAGCCAGAGAATTTTATCAGAAATCAGTGGAATTGGATGATCAAAATGTTTCAACTCTTTATAATTATGCGGTGGTGTTGATAAATATTGGAGAAAAACCTGATGAGGCAATAGTTATCTTAGAGAAATTACTTTCTCTGGATGACGCTCATGCTGATGCCTATTATCGTCTTGGCATGCTCTATGTGAGCCAGGGCGATACGGAAAGAGCAAAGGAGCTTCTTCAGGAATTTTTAGAATTGGATCCGGAAAATAAGAATGCACCCATAGCCAGACAAGTGATAGATGCCTTGAAGTAACTAGAATTAATATTTGAAAGTAACTGGGAAAAAATGACTATTTTTCTTTTAAATGAAATATTATCTTGACTTATTTTCATTGCCTTGTTTTTTCAGTTCCGCGAGAACCTTTTTGATAAGTTGCGTGCTGGCTGACGGTGGCTTTCTTAAAACGGCGACTGATCCGGTGAGAGAAAGGGAGGGCGAAATCCTTGGCCGGAAGAAATCCCTCATTCAGCTGGAAGTGCTTCCTGGAGCCTCGGTGTTTGCGCGTCCTCGCGCTACTCGCTGCGAAGAGAATTCACCGGGTTGGACAACGCCGCCTTCAAGGATTGATAGCCGACCGTCATCAGCGTGATCAGAAGAGATGCCGCCGCGGCCAGCGCAAAGCCCCCGAATCCGATATGTATTCGATAAGCGAAATTGTTCAGCCATTGCTTCATGGCATAGCCTGCCACGGGGCCGGCGGCGATATTCGCCATCAAAACCAGCACGATAAACTTTTTGGTAGTCAGAAGCGTGATGTCCCATTCAGAAGCCCCCAACACCTTCCGAATGCCGATTTCCTTGGTTCTTTGTTCCGTGGTGAAAGATGCCAACCCGAATAGGCCGAGACAGGCGATAAACAGGGCGATAAACGTGTAAATGGAAAATGTTTTCCCCAACCGGCGCTCGGTCCTGTACATGCGGTCCAGCCGGTCATCCAGGAAGCTGTAGCTGTACACGCCATCCGATGAGTGGATTTTCCATGTCTCTTCGATCAAGGCCAGGGTGCGCGGGATGTTTTTTAGGGTGATTTTTATGGAAATCCAGGGGGAGGATTCCGAATTGGGTGTTAACGCCAGAGGACCGATATTGAGGTGAAGCGGAGCGAAGTGAAAATCCTTGATGACTCCGACCACGATCCCCTTTTCATCCTTACCGAATCCGAAGCTTTGACCGATAGGATTTTTCCAGCCGATGACGTTTACCGCCGCTTCATTGAGGATGTAAGCTTGTCCACCCTTATCCGCAAATTCCTGCGAAAATCCTCTTCCTTGAACGATCGGGATGTTGTAGAAATCGAGGAAATTGGAGCTCACCCGGTTTATGTAGAAGAGAAGTTTTTCTTCCGGATTATGCCCCTCCCAATTTCCAAAGCTGGCGTTGGTGATTCCGTAGGGGAGATTATCGGATTCCGTAATCTCCAGGATCTGAGGATGGGCCAGCAATGAATTTTTAAAGGCTTCATAACCTTCCTCGGGATTACGGATGGTCACGATATGATCCTTGGAAAAGCCAACGTCTTTATTTTTAATAAAATGCAGCTGCCGGTAGACGGTGATGGTGCAGAAGATGAGTGCCGCGGAGACGGCAAACTGGGCGATGACCAGAGAATTCCTGAACATCAGTGATTTCCGGGAGCCTCTGACGGCTTTTCCCGCTAAAATGTCCGTTGGCTGGAAGGAGGAAATAACCAGAGCTGGGTAGCTTCCTGAAACCAGACCGATAAAGAGAGTCAATCCCGCCAGGTTCAGCAGCAGGGCCCCGTTCTGGATAAAACCGGCTTCCAGCTCCCGGCTGATAAAATTGCGGAAGGCGGGGAGAAGGATTTTAATCAAAAAGGAGGAACAGATCAGGGCGAACAGCGAAAAAAGACAGGACTCCCCCAGGAACTGCCTGATGATCCGGCGGCGGCTGGCGCCGATCACTTTCCGCATTCCTATTTCCCTGGCCCGCAGCGTGGATCGGGCGGTCGCCAGGTTCATGTAATTGAAACAGGCGATGAGCAGAATAAAAATTCCGATGACGGAGAGAAGATGGACATTACGGATATCGGCGCCGGACTCCAACTCAAAATTTGCCTTGGTGTGAAGATGGATGTCGGCCACCGGTTGGAGCCACATATTTTGTGAGGCATCCTCGTCGAAGTTTTTCTTTATAATGTCGTTAAGTTTCTTTTCCAGGGCCGGGAGATCGGTCCGGTGATGGAGCAGGGCATATGTGTAGTAACTCCAATTGTTCCAGGTATATATTTTCTCTCGTCCCCGCATTTCAACCAATGAAGAAAAAGAGGCCAGATGATCGAACTTAAAATGCGTATTGCCCGGGATGTTCTCCAGAACACCCGTGATCGTGAAATCCTGTTGGTCCACCTGGATGGTTCTTCCCAGAGGATTTTCGCTGCCGAAGTATTTGGCGGTCATATCCCGGCTGATAAGAAGAGAATAAGGCTCGTTGAGTGCCTGCCCGGCATCTCCCGCTGCCAGGGGAAATGAAAAGATCTCGAGAAATGATGGATCCGCATAGTAAATCCGGTTTTCAGGAAACGACGTGCCGTCAATCGATATAACACCCCTTCTGTCCATGACCTTCGTGGTCTTTAAAACCTCGGCCAGCTCATTCTCCATGGCGGAAGCAAGCGGGGCCGGAGTGACGGCTACCTGAGATTTTCCCCTGTATGCCTCGCGTGTATGAGCGATAACTCGATAGATGTGGTCGGCAAGGGGATGGAATTCGTCATAACTTAATTCATAGCGAACGTACAGAGAGATAAGGACGAAACAGGTCATGCCGATGGTGAGGCCCGTCAATGTGATGAGCGAATACCATTTTTGTTTTTTTATATTCCTGAGGGTGCTTTTTAAATAATTTTTGATCAAAATAGCCTCACATAAAAAGAAAAGAGTTTATTTGTAAAGACGCGCCTGCGGCGGGAAAGGTTGGCTTTTTTCGAGCCCGGGAAATTGAAAAATAAGGGAAGTATGGTTTTATTGTATAAAAATGAAAGGGATGCGGTTTGATAATGCGCATTATAAGAATTTCGTTTTTCCCTTGATGATTATTTTCACTCAATTTCATCAAATTTCTACCCGCTAAGCAGTTGCATCATCGATAATACAAATAAAAAACAATTCCAGTCAACCTGAAATGCAAAGTAAAGATAGAATCACATAGCTCGTGAATAATCCAGGTTAACCTGGGTTATTCACGAGTCGAGTTTGCCGCAGATACGAGGCATAGGGTGCGAAGCTGTGGTCCTCTTTACATGGTTAATTTATTTCCGGGTAAAGCAGGGCATTAAGAAGAAATTTGTAGGTTCCGTGGGATTGCGCCCTGTGCTGACAAGGGAAGCCGATCAGAATGATATGCCCTTTTTTGCGCTGAATATCAACCACGGCTGCTTTGCGGGCAATCACATCTTCCCCGGTAAGCCAGCCGCTTAAAAGGATATCATTTTCAGGGAATCTAGCCACGACTTTCCTGTCCCACCCTTCAGAGGGGATGCGTGTGCTGAGAGCCTTGCCTTCATAAAACATGATGGCCGCCTCGCTAGGCATTCCGTATCCGACCGGGGATTTATTATCGACTTTGACTTTTAAGATAGAACCGGGACAGAAAAATTTGCTCCGGTCGACCCTCTCCAGGGCATTTCCGGCAGGTACCTGGAACTCATTGAAAGCCAATTCGCAGGCACTATTAAGAGTAACGAGAATTCCGCCTTGTTCCACAAATGTCTTTAATGCTTCCACTCCTTCCTTACCTATCCCTCCTTCGTATTGGGGGGGAGGTTTTCTGAAATATCTGGCATAGCGTGAGTTTGGATCTGGTTTTCCCAGTTTGATAATGTCTGCACTTTCATCTGCAAAGACGATCACATCAAATTTTTCTTTAAGGTTAACTTTCTTTTTCCCTTTAAAGTCTTTGTTGTGAAGAGTTGTAAAAGGAATTTCCAGATCATCAAAGACATAGCGGGTCCAGCCTTCATCCATATTGGCTCTCCAGGACTGATAGAGTCCGACTCGGTACCTTTTTAGGGGAGCTTTTGGGATTTTAGCGAAGGTATCGATAGGATAGGCTTTTACCTGCCATTTTTCCAAAAGACCGGGAAGGGCCTTTTGGACCTGAGGGGTGTTTTTAATAATAAAACTTCCGGCAGCCGCTTCGAATCCTTCCCCCACGAGGATGTCCTGGGAGCGGTAGATTTTAGCCTTCTCTTGGAATAGAGCAAAAACTACTGAGTAGGAATTATTGGCACAGGAATCAAGAATGATAAATGAGGAAGTTTTTGGGAGCGGCGTTAGAGAAGGAGAAGGAATTTTATCCAACTTTGTTAGATTTGCCTTGAAGGGATTATTGATTTGATCACATTTAACTCCCATTTGTAAGGGAAGGGTCCAGCCTGCATTGTCATAAGGCAGGGAAGTAAAAGGGCCGTTAGGATATTGACGCTTTGGGATTGGATGATTTTGTATTTCGAGTAAAGCTTGCACATAAGGCCTGTAAGGCTGCGACATCAGAATTACAAAAGAGCCGGCAGGGTAAACTTTATCGCCCCCTATGAAGTCTTCTTTTGCTTGGTTAATTTCTACCCCGGCGAACATCAGTTTATCGAGCATTTTTAGGGAGTTGGGGTAATCGTTTTGTGTTTTAGGCACGACAAAGGCAAAAGGCTGCCCTTCTTCTCTTTTTTCAATGGAGTCCATATTCATTTTATAAAAGTTGTACAAAAATTCTTTCTTGTGGAGATAGGCTGTTTTAATCAGACTCTGGGACAGGATTAACTCGTAATCTACAATGTCTCTCAGTCTCCACCAGCCACCGGGCCATGGGTCCGGAAACTGCATGCTTTTTTCGACAAATGATTCAGACAATTCTGAAAGATCGATATTTATGGGGCTGGCTACCTTGACAGACGCTGCTTCACTGAGCAGACATATAGTGTTGTGAAACCAAGGGGTGTTATCACAGGCTCCATCCCACCATCCTGCAAATTCGCTGCCGTACTGGACACCTTTAAAGCCATTTTTCTGGAGGTCATAGGCCATGTTCATGCCGCATAAAGCAACTCCCCGCCAGATAAGAGGATGGACATTGGGATTGGGAGGATTCGCAAAAGGCGGGACCCAAAGACGCGCGCCGGTAGCGCCCATCTCGTGTTCGTCGATATGGATCTGAGGAACCCAGTCCTGATATAAAATTTTAGTAACCGCTTTTGTTTCTGCCAGATTAAGCATAAACCAGTCGCGGTTGTTGTCATGCCCGGCATAATGTTGATAGAGCCAGGGCATCCGGCTTCCCTCGTATTTTGTTCCAACATTTTTTCTATACCAATCGGTCACCATTTGCTGACCGTCCGGATTAGTGGTTGGTGCAAGCAGGACAATGACTTCCTTAAGCACTTTAGGGGCGTTAAAAGAAGTATTGCCTGTGATTAATTTATAGGCAAGCTCCATAGCCATTTGCGAAGAAGTAATTTCTGATGCATGTAGATTACAGGTTATAAAAACGGTAACCTTGCCTTCCTTGGCTAACCTGTTAGCATCATCAGCAGTCAGGTCTCTTGCATCTCTCAGTTTTTTGTTAATACTCTGAAAAGTATCGAGCTTTGCCATGTTTTCTTCGGAGGTGATCACAGCCATGATCATCTGCTTATTCAGGGTCGTCTTTCCAATAGTTAAAACTTTTATTTTTCCTGACTCCCCATCAAGCTTATGGAAGTAAGCCTGAATTTGGTTATAATCCGCAAGCTTCCGGTCTGCGCCTACCTTATGGCCTAAGAATTTTTCAGGTGAGGTTTGCGCAGGAAGAAGCAAAGGAAATATTAATAAGAAAAATAGAGCAAAATAATAGATTCTTTTTATCATCGGTTCCTCCTCTTTGTTGGGGTCAGGTCTTGTTTTTTACCTCTCCCGTTTTACCTTTCGTTGATTTTTTCAAATCGCATATTCTTTACAATACCTTCCTGAAGGACAAATCCTGTAGTTCTGTTTTTCTTATTTTTTGTAAATTCCAGCTTTCGTCTTTCCCAACCGAAATTATCCAGAGAAAATGCGATTAGTGTATTAGAGGTTTCCCTCAGTTTTAAAATCAAATTATTGTTTTCCACATCTAGAGTATAAGTAATATCGAGTTCATCGTTATAATATTTTCCGGCATATTTTTTTAATTGCGCTAATGGGAGAGAGATTGGTTTGAGGGTCTTTTCAAGGGAACGTTCTCTCTGCCTTTCAGCCGGAGGCTCGGTGAATTGATCTACCAGATAAAGATCTGCAATTTTTCTTGCCATAATTCCCGTACGGAAATTGCTGAGATTAGATAAAATCACGATAGAAAAGCTCTGCTCAGGGAACTGCATATATTGAGCCTGGTATCCCACCGCAGACCCCCCGTGACTTATGCTCTTTAAACCGCCATATAGATCTATATTCAATCCCATAGCATAGGAGAGAGTTTCTCCGTTGTTGAGGTTCCCTCGCGTAAGCATCATATTTATCAGATTTTGCGTGCCATTTCCTAATTTATTTTCATAGAAGTTTTGATCCCATTTGAGGAAGTCTTCTATTGTGGTAAAAACTCCCAGATCACCTATCACTTTAAGCCGGAGAATGTTCAATCTGTAACCGTCGTCTTTTTTTTGAGAATATCCATAGGCTCTGTTTTTCACGATCATATTTGGATTGTCGTGAAAATGAGTGTTTTTCATTCCCAGGGGAGCAAATATATATTTTTTAGCAAAAGCACTTGCTTTTATTCCGCTTACTCGAGTGATGATCTCTGAAAGCAGAAAATAACCGGAGTTTGAATAAG
>CBFDDY010000014.1:0-17094 GCA_965603705.1 uncultured bacterium
AAAAGAGAGGTAAAAGATATTAAAAACATCCCAGACAAACTTAAAGATATGTTTGAATCTCCTTTCTGGGAAGAAGAAGCCATGAGCTGTATCCGCTGCGGTATATGCACTTACCTCTGCCCCACCTGTTTTTGTTTTGACATAACTGATGAACTTACTTCTTCCCTACCCCTTAAAGGGAAAAGAGTCAGGACCTGGGATACATGTCAGTTCCCGGATTTTACCATGCATTCCTCAGGACATAATCCCCGGCCGGACAAAGCTTCAAGATTACGCCAGAGAATGCTTCATAAGTTTCAGTATCATGTCGAAAATTACCAGGATTACCTATGTACAGGCTGCGGAAGGTGTATTTCTTTATGCCCTATGGGAATAGATATAATAGAAATTCTGAATAAGGTGAGAGATCATGAATGAAAACATATACATTCCAAAACTGGCAAAAATAATCAAGATAAAAGAAGAAGTCAAAGGCTCAAGGTCTATTAAAACATTTAGAACTCAATTCGTCGAAAAAGACAGTTTTTCCCACCAGTGCGGTCAATGTGCCATGCTTTCCGTTTTAGGAAAAGGCGAATCTATGATCTCCATATCATCATCCCCTCTCGAGAAAGATTTCCTCCAGTTCAGTATCTTAAAAATGGGGAGAGTTACCTCCGCTTTACACGAAACAGGGGTCGGGGAAATCATCGGCATAAGAGGCCCTTATGGCAACAATTTCCCAATAGAAAATTGGAAAGGGAAAAACCTCATCTTCATTGGCGGCGGCATTGGTTTAGCTCCGATCTGGTCTGTACTGCAGACTGCTCTTAAAAATAAAGAGGATTATGGTGAACTCACGCTTATCTATGGAGCAAGAACCTCAAAGGACCTAGTATTTAAAGAGGAACTGGAAAAACTTAATAAAAAAATGAACGTACACCTTTCAGTTGATGTTGAGGAAAAAGACTGGAAAGAGTATGTCGGATTTGTACCGCAAAATGTTACAGACAAAAAACCTTCCCCTAACAATTCTATCTCAATCACCTGCGGCCCTCCCATCATGATAAAATTTGTAATTAAAGCTCTTGAAGAACTGGGATTTAAGGATAAACAGATCTATACTACAGTTGAAAACAAGATGAAATGTGGAATCGGGAAGTGTGGAAGATGCAATATCGGCAAGCATTATATCTGCAAGGATGGCCCAGTTTATTCCTGGGCTGAACTTAAAACATTACCGCAAGAATATTAATAAGGAGACATCAAGATGGCAAATAAAGAAAATTTCGTGACTGTCTTTATCATGGGAAAAGGCTATCAAGTCCCAGCTGAAGCAACCATTATGGGAGCAATGGAATATGCCGGTTATCAAATAAAAAGAGGCGCTGGCTGCCGAGAAGGATTTTGCGGGGCCTGTGCTACAGTATATAGGCTTCCAGGGGATTACAAGATCTATACAGGGCTTGCCTGCACTACTATAGTCGAAAAAGATATGTGGCTTTCTCAGCTTCCTGCAATCCCAGCTCATAAATCCATCTATGATATCAATAAGATCGAACCCAATGTTGCCACGATCCAGAAACTCTATCCAGAAGTCTTTAGATGCGTTGCCTGCAATTCCTGCACTAAGGCTTGCCCTCAAGACCTGGAAGTTATGGATTACATTCAAGCTGCCAAGCGGGGTGACATCGAAGCAGTAATGGACCTCTCCTTTGATTGTCTGTGCTGCGGGCTCTGTGCCATCCGCTGTCCGGCTGAAATCGTTCAATTCAATGTCGGTATTCTTGCTAAAAGACTTTACGGTAAATACTTAGCTCCAAAAAGTAAAGAACTAAATATTAGAATCAAAGAAATCAAAAAAAATAAATACAATAAAGAATACAACGATTTAATGACTGCAAATAAAAAAGACCTCAAAAAACAATATTATGAAAGAGATATGGAAAAATAAAAGGAGTCTCAGATGTATCCAGACTATATGAGCAAATCACTCAACAAAGTTATTCAAACCCGCAATAAGCGATTTGAGCTGGCAAAATCAGAAAAACCTGTTTTTCCGCCGATGAGCGCTGAAGAAAGGGATAAGGTGCTTAATAAATTTCATCCCGATTATAAAAATGAATCTAGGCGAAAGATAAATATCGGACCCAACAAAGGAGATATACTCACAACTGAAGTCGCTGACATTCTTGAATCCCATTCCCGAATCAAACCGGAATATTTTGACCTTTCAAAGCCAGATTATGAAACAGACATCCTTATCATCGGAGGCGGTGGAGCCGGAGCAGCAGCCGCAATAATTGCCTCCCAATCCGGCACCAAAAGTATCATCTCTACTAAACTCAGATTCGGGGACGCCAATTCCATGATGTCCCAGGGAGGCATGCAGGCTGCCGTCACAAAACAGGACCCTCCTACCCGTCACTATCTGGATGTAATCGGAGGCGGTCACTTCGACAATAAACCTGAGCTTGTTAGACCTCTTACTGAAGAGGGCCCCGAAGTTGCTAATTGGCTGGAAGAACTTGGAGTCGTTTGGGATAAATTGGATGACACTTCTCTGCAGGTTTTACATGGAGGAGGCACTTCAAGAAAAAGAATGCTTTCGTCCCGCGATTATACCGGTGCTATCATTATGCGGACTCTCATGGATGAAGTGAGAAACCATCCTAACAAAATAAGTGTACTTGAATTCATGCCTACAGTTGAATTAATCCTGGATGAGCAAGGGAAGTGTGCGGGAGGAGTGCTCTATAATCTTGAAACTGAAGAATATTTCACTGTAAAAGCAAAAGCCACTATTATCACTACCGGCGGATACGGACGGCTACATATAAGAGGATTCGACACGACCAACCATTATGGGGCAACTGGAGACGGGTTGGTTATAGCTTACCGGGCCGGTGGAAAACTGCTTTATATGGATTCTGTGCAATATCATCCGACTGGTTCAGTTTTCCCGGAACAGATCGCAGGATTCCTGATCACAGAAAAAATCAGAGGAGCCGGTGGACAACCGCTTAATAAAGACGGAGAGCTATTTGTTTTCCCGCGTGAACCCCGAGATGTAGAAAGTTCTGCCTTTATTAGAGAATGTTTAGAAAGAAAAAACGGTATTAAAACACCCCAAGGCAGGGTCGGAGTCTGGTTAGACTCCCCCTTAATCGAGATGCTTCAAGGAGAAGGATATATCGAAAAACAATTCCCAGCTATGCTTCGCCAGTTTATCCGTTATAATATTGATATAACAAAAGAACCAATGCTTGTATTCCCCTCCCTTCATTACCAGAATGGAGGGATCGAGATCAGTGAAAAATGCGAATCCAATATTCCCGGCCTCTATGTTGCCGGGGAAGCGTCAGGAGGAGTTCACGGACGCAATCGTTTGATGGGCAATTCCGTATTAGATTATAATGTTTTCGGACGCAGAGCCGGAAAATATGCTTCTACATATATTAAATCAGTAAAGTTGAGCAAATTATCCCTCGACCACATAAATAGATATGGAAAAGAGCTTAAAGCTGCTGGAATCAAAACTGACCAAATCTCCCCGATACTCCTACCCTCCTATACCCCTGAAGACGTCCGCAAACGCCAGTTAACCGCCAAATACGAAGGGACTCTAAGATAAAAACAGGTCACGTTTCACTTTCTTTTCTTCCTAATTGGTTAATAATTTATAATAACTTATTTGACAATAATATTATGTTTATATATGCTAATATAAATTTGTATTAGCTACTTATAGGGAAAGAAGGAGTTGGTTGATGTCAAACAAGAGTATAGAAAGAAGAACTTGTTTCCGTTTTGAAATTCCAGGAGCAACTATCAGCTATAAACTAGATAAATTTCTCTCTTCTCCTCACGGGAAATATGGAGAAGAATTCTGCCCGATTTTGGACTTCAGCAGAGGAGGCATACGCTTTGTCTCCCAGAAATCTTTTAAAACAAATACAAAAATCAATATGAAAATATCTGTTCCTGGCGAAAGAGTTCCTATGACTTTTAAAGGAAGAGTTAGATGGTCGGCAGTAAACCCTGGGAAAAGTTATAAATACCAAATAGGAGTTCAATTTAATCCCTATGGTGAGAAAAAGGGACAAAACTACCCTGGTTCTCTGGTAAAAATAATCGCATTGGAACAAAAATTCAGCCCGGATGATAAATCAACTATAAAAAACTCAGCCACTGGCGACTTTGAAATAGACGGGTGAAAATAATCAGTCTTTCTCCCCTTCAATAACAACTTCAGAATAATCTGCGATTTGGTCAAAAAGCTTACTGACCTCTTGAAGCAATGCCAGACGGTTACGCTTAACTCTCTTATCTTCAGCCATCACCAGCACATTATCAAAAAAATTATCTATTGATGACCCTATAGTAAGCACAATTCTTTGAGCTTTTGAAAAATCTCCACTTGAAAATAAAGGCCTAACATTTTCTCTAATAATCGAATAGGTTGTATAAAGCTCTCGCTCTTCTTTCTCAATAAGCAAATCCTGATTTACCCTATACTTGGGTTGTCCCCTCAATATATTGTTAACTCTTTTAGCAGCAAGAATTAATGTCTTAAATTTTAAATTATCTTTAAGGCTATTCAACGCTTTCAGCTTGAGAAAAGCATAATAAATATCATCAACACCTGGACTTAGCACTGCATTTATCAGGTCATAACGAAACCCTTGCTGGCTAAAAATATATTCCAGTCTGTTCTCGAAAAATTGAAGACAGATTTCTTTTAACTCACTACTGTTTTTATTCAGGTTATTCTCATACACTTTAATTACCTTATCCAGAAGCCGGGGAAAGGGAAAGCTTAATTTTTTATCAATCACAATAGAGCATATACCCTGGGCATTTCGGCGCAATCCAAAAGGGTCTTTTGAGCCGGATATTTCAATATCAAGGCCCATAACTCCTACTATTGAATCCAGTTTATCACTAACTGCCAAGATAGCCCCGGTAAGAGAAGATGGGCTAGGGTCATCAAAGCTGGCAGGTTGGTAATGTTCATATATAGCTTTCCAGACAGCAAGGGAATATTTTTCTTTCCGTGCATAAATTCCGCCCACTTTCCCCTGCAGGGAAGGAAACTCTCTTACCATTTCTGTAAGCAGGTCAGCTTTACACAATTCAGCTGCTTGTCTGACCTCTTGTTTTTTCTTGCCGGCATCCAACTTGTTTGTTAAGTAAAGGGAAATTTTTTTTATCCGTTCACTCTTGTCTTTATAGCTTCCCAAGCTTTCCTGAAAAACGATCTGCCTTAAATTCTTAGCTCTTTCTATCAGCGGTATTTTTGAATCCTGCTCCCAGAAAAAGCATGCATCTTCCAGTCTCGCCTTTAAAACCCTCTCGTTTCCCTTACTGACAAATCCTTTTTCATCATTGCAGGCATCAGAAACTCCCAAAAAAACCGGGAGTTGTTTCTTTCCCTTAATAACAGAAAGGAGATTTTGCCCTTCTCTCATCGCAGTACTTAATATCTCAATAGGTAATTTTAAATATTCTTTAGGGAAGGTTCCCCAAAAAACATAAGGGTATTCAACATCAGTAGCTAGCTTGTTAAGGAGTTTTTCATCAGGATAACATTGCGCTTCCAGGGACTTCATTTTTTTTTCTATAAGATTTATTATCCGGGCTTTCCTCGTTTTCTCTTCGATAAGGACCTTATTTTTCTTTAACTGTCTTCGGTATTCCTGGAACGACTTTACTTTTATGGGGCCGGGAAAGTACAGCTTGTGACCTGTTGTGAAATCTACTGTCGAAATTCCATTGACCCTAAAAGAAAGTTGTTTCCCATCCAAAATACAAAAAATATACCTAATAGGGCGGGAAAATTTAAAATCATTCGCACCCCAACGCATCATTTTAGGAAAACTCAATCTATTGATAATGTCCGGCAGAATCTGAGGCAGCACATCCCGGGCAGGCCTTCCTTTTTGATGTTTTTTTACAGCAATATAATCCCCTTTTTTACTCGAAACAACTTCCAGGCTATCTACTTTAACTCCCTGGGACCTGGCAAATCCCTTAACAGCCGGAGTTGGGCTTCCATCAGGCGCAAATGCCACAGACTTAGGTGGACCAACAACTATTTCTTCTTTGTTCTTCTGGCAGGCCATCAAGTCACCATATACGATCAGCCTCCGGCAGGTTCCATATGTCTCAATTTTTCCCGGTCTTTTTTTCTTATCAACCAAACCCTGTGATACAAGGTCATCTTTGAAATTTCTCTTTAATTGCTGCAAAGCAACTTTGACATGCAGTAAAGGCATTTCTTCTGTATTTATTTCCAGGACAAATTCCATCAGGAAAGATCCTCCCGGGAAGTGTATTTCTGGGCAATTTTAGTCACTAGGTATCTTATCTGAGCAATTTTTTCAACTCTCTCCGTTACACTGACCGCCCCTCTTGAATCAAGCAGGTTAAACAGATGAGAGCTCTTAAGACACATATCATATGCGGGATAAAGCAAATTCTTTTCTATTAATTTTCCAGCTTCCTTGGAAGATAAAGAAAACTTTTTTTGAAGTGATATGATGTCTGCCTGATTAAAGTTGAATTCCGAAAATTCCCTTTCTTCTTCAATTCTCAAGTCCCGGTAACTCACATTATCAGACCATTGCAGATCATAAATATTATCTTTTCCTTCCAAGAACATTTCCAATCTCTCCAGTCCGTAAGTAATTTCAACCGGAACCGGGAAAGTTTCGATTCCACCGGCCTGCTGGAAATATGTAAATTGGGTAATTTCCAGCCCGTCAAGTAGAACCTGCCACCCTACTCCCCACGCTCCTATGGTAGGAGATTCCCAGTTGTCCTCATCAAATCGCAAGTCATGATATTTCAAATCAATGCCAAGAGATTCCAGGCCCTGAATATACAATTGTTGAATATCAGATGGAGAAGGTTTAATTATTACTTGATACTGAAAATGCTTCTGGACTCTGTGCGGGTTTTCTCCATAACGACCGTCTGTAGGTCTCCGCGAGGGCTGTACATAAGCTACCCTCCAGGGCTTTTTATCCAACACCCGGAAAAAGGTATCCGGAGTCATAGTGCCTGCCCCTACTTCCATATCATAGGATTGAGCCAGATAACATCCCCTATCAGCCCAGTACTTTTGAAGATCCATTATCAGATTCTGAATGCTCATTTATTCTATTTCCTCTTCCTGGCCCGGCTGCCACCGCAAAATAGGATTTCTAGCAGCTTTAGTTTCATCCAAACGCCGCACATAGGATTGATGAGGAGCTGATTTTAATATTTCAGGATCCTCCCGGGCCTCTTCAGCAATTTGCTTCATTGCATTTATAAACAGATCCAGGTCACGCTTGCTTTCTGTTTCTGTGGGCTCGATCATTAGCGCTCCATGAACGATCAAAGGAAATGACATAGTAGGAGGATGCATATCCAGATCAATAAGGCGTTTCGCTATATCCAGGTTTTGGACCCCATATTTCTTTTGAAACTTATCTGAAAATACACATTCGTGCAAGGCTGGTGTGCTGTATTTTAGATGGTAAATCCCTTCCAGTTCTTTCCGGATATAATTGGCATTTAAAACTGCTGTTTCAGAAACTTCTTTTAATCCTTCTGCCCCTAAAGACAAAATATATGCTAGCGCTTTAACTACTACAAGAAAATTCCCATAAAATGCCCTAACCCGCCCGATACTTTTTGGACGTTCATAATTAAATGAATAAATCCCATCACTTTTCTTAATAAGCGGAATCGGCAGGAATGGTTCAAGAATTTTCTTCACACCAACCGGACCAGAACCAGGCCCCCCCCCTCCATGTGGTGTAGAAAATGTTTTGTGCAGATTAAGGTGGATAACATCTACTCCCATATCACCTGGACGGCAAATACCCAAAAGAGCATTCATGTTTGCTCCATCCATATATACTAAGCCACCCTTAGCATGTACGATCTCCCCAATTTTTTTTATATCGTTCTCAAAAACCCCGAGAGTATTTGGGTTTGTTATCATAACAGCCGCAACATCTTCTGACATCACTTTTACCAGGTCATCTACATCTATAGTACCCCCCTTATTAGACTTTACCTCCTGCACTTGATATCCGCAGATGTGAGCACTTGAAGGATTGGTCCCATGCGCAGAATCAGGGATTAAAACTATCTTTCGCGGATCTCCCCTGTCCTCCAGGCAGGCCCGAATCATCATCATCCCGACCAACTCCCCCTGAGCTCCGGCTGAGGGCTGGAGGGTAAATGTATCCATTCCCGTTATTTCCTGCAAAAGCTTTTCTGTAGTTTCTAAAACTTCTAAATTACCTTGATTAACTTCAAGCGCAGCACAAGGATGGGAAGATGTAAATCCATTTAAAGCAGCCACTTTTTCATTTACCTTGGGATTATATTTCATTGTACATGATCCCAGAGGATAAAAACCCTCGTCCACACAATAATTAGTTTTGGAAAGGCGGGTAAAATGCCTTACTATTTCTATTTCCGAAACCTGGGGAAAATCTTTTATTTCCTTCCGAGAGGGAATCGCCTTTAGTAAATCTTTCCTTTCCGGGACATCTAATTCGGGCATAGAAAAGGCTTTTTTCCCGAAACCACTTATATCAAATATTAAAGATTCTCTTATCATTTTAATATCTCATCAAGAATTTTTGCTAACTTATCAATATCTTCCTTCTTATGCATCTCTGTCACACAGAAAAGAGCACAATTTTTAAGGGCGGGATAATCTTTTTGTAAGTTATAGCCACCGATAATAAATTTTTCTCGCAAAGAAGATTCAATCTCTACCCAGGGCCTGTTAAAACTTAAAACAAACTCATTAAATGAAGTCCCGCTAAACTTTACTTCAATCCCTTTGACTTCGCTGATTTTTTGCCGGGCATAATCTGCTTTATATAGGTTATGAACTGCCATATCCCTTAATCCCCTTTTCCCCAAAGTTTCCAGAAATATTGTTGCTCTCAAAAGACACAAAGCTTGATTAGTACATATATTGGATGTAGCTCTTTCTCTTCTTATATGCTGCTCTCGGGTTGATAATGTCAATACATATCCCTGTTTCCCATCAACATCCTTGGTTTGGCCGGCAATACGTCCTGGAAACTGGCGCAAATATTTCTTAGAACATGCCATAAACCCAAGGTAAGGACCTCCGAAACTTAAAGGCATCCCAAATGCCTGAGCTTCTCCGGTAACAATATCCGCTCCCAGTTTACCAGGAGGCTCCAAAATACCTAAAGAAAGAGGTTCAGAAACTACCCAGACAGAAAGGGCATTTTTCTTATGAGCAATATCAGATATGGTCTGAATATCTTCTACGATCCCAAAAAAATTAGGAGACTGGCAGACAACTGATGCGGTTTCTTCATTTACCTTTTTTGATAGCTGTTCTATATCGATTTTCCCGGAGTTTACAAAATCGATCTCCTCGATCGACAGCCCCAGATTCCGGGTGTAAGTCTGAATCACTTGCCGATACTGGGGGTGAAGTGATGAAGCAACTAAAATCTTTTCCTTTCGGGTTAGGCGATTGGCCATAAGAACAGCCTCCGCTGCTCCTGATGCTCCATCATATAAAGAGGCATTGGCAATGTCCATGCCAGTTAACTGGCAGATCAGGGTTTGAAATTCAAAAATTACTTGGAGTGTTCCCTGACTGACTTCTGGTTGATATGGAGTATATGGACTGACAAATTCCCCCCTACTGCTTAAATAGTCAACAACAGCGGGAATATAATGTTGGTACGCCCCAGCACCAAGGAAAGACAGGAGCCCGGCATTTTTATTCTTTCCAGCAATCTCTTTCAGCTTATCTACAAGCTCAGATTCTGATAAAGCAACTGGTACATCTAGAAGCCTTTTAAGTTTAATATTCTCCGGAACAGAAGCAAAAAGTTCATCTACTGTATAAATGCCGATCTTTTCCAACATCTCCCTTTTGTCTTTGTTACTTAATGAAATGTAGCTCATTTCCTCAATCTTCCAATCCCTCTAAAAATTTCTCATAGTCTGACAAAGACATAAGCTTTTCGAGTTCAGATTGATCTTCCATATTCAGCTTGATTATCCAGCCCTTTATATGGGGATTTTCATTAAGAATTTCAGGAGAATCATTTAAATCTTCATTTACTTCCGTTACTTCTCCAGAAACAGGTGCGTAAACATCGGATACAGCTTTTACTGATTCGATTACACCAAAGGATTGATGAAACTTAAGTTTTGCCCCGATTTCCGGGAGTTCAACATAGACAACATCGCCCATTTGTTTCTGGGCAAAATCAGTAACTCCTACGGTGGCATTATTACCTTCGATCTTAAGCCATTCATGGTCCTTCGTATAGTAATAGTCTTCCGGATACATATTTACCTCCTCCTTAACTATTCATAAAAAATGTCGATATGAATGAAATTCAGGTATGGCTTGTGCTCGCTTCAGATTTTTAACGCCATTCTTCTTCATTTTTCTCGGCGCCTGCGAATCCTGGTCATTCATAAAAATTGCCAATGATGTACTCAAAAAACCAATATCTAATTTTAACATTGGCACTTTTTACCTTACAGGCGAGTCGATCTCACCGCATCTGCTTCGTTGCAGCGGATTCGCGGTGAAATACCACAGCTTCATTCCCTGCGCCTCGCATCTGCGGCAACCTCGACTCGTGAATTAACCAGGATCATAGCTCAGAATCAGAAGGCTAAATCTTCAATGTCGCTTCAGCCACATCAGAATTTCATAAGATACAAATCTTTTACCATAACATTTCACATTTTACAATTCACATTTCACGGTTTTTCCCATTTACCATTTACTGTTTTCCGCTTTTCCTCCTATCAGCGGCAACCTCGACTCGTGAATAATTAAGTCTCCTAAGTTAATAATTCCGCTTATAAAAAGGAATTGGAACCACCCGGGTTTTAACCAGTCGGTCTCTTATTCCAATCTCAAATTCTGTTCCATTCTCCGTATATTCAATTGGAAGATAAGCCAAACCTATACTTTTCTTCAAATAAGGCGAAAAAGTCCCTGATGTAACTTCAGATACTTTTTTTCCTTTAATATGGACAGGGTAATGGGAACGGGCTATTCCCCTCTCCTGGAGCTCAAACCCTACTAAACTTCGTTTCAATCCTTCTTTTTTTTGAGTAAGAAGAGCCTCTCTTCCTAAAAAGTCTCCCTTTTTAAATTTTACCACCCAGCGCAGACCTGCTTCCAGGACTGAAGTCGTATTATCAATATCATTTCCATAAAGCATCAGGCAGGCTTCCAGCCTGAGTGTATCTCGTGCTCCCAATCCGACCGGCTGAATTCCAGCATTTTTGCCCTGTTCAAGCAGAGTATCCCATATTTTCCCAGGGTTTTTAGACTTAGTATAAACTTCGAAACCATCTTCTCCTGTATAACCGGTACGTGAAACCATAGCTTCTATTCCAGCAACAGTTCCAAAAGCTACCCTGAATGCTTTCATTTCTTCCAGGCTTATATCAGTCAGCGGCTTTAAAATTTCCAATGCTTTAGGCCCTTGAATAGCTATCTGGGAATATTGCTCACTTATATTCTCCACATCAACATCAAATCCTTTAGTATGGCTGCTGACCCACTTAAAATCTTTATCTTCATTGGCAGCATTTACTACTAAAAGATATTTATTTTCCTCTAATAAATATATTAGCATATCATCAATAAAAGTCCCTTCAGGAGTTGTCAGAGCAGAATATTGAGCTCTTTCAGTATTTACATGCGCAGCATTATTCGGAGTTATATATTGGATGTAATCTAACGCCTGAGGACCTGTGATTTTGATTTCTCCCATATGGCTTACATCAAAAAGCCCTGCCTTATGCCGTACAGCTAAATGTTCGTTCACTATCCCAGAATATTCAACAGGCATCTCCCAACCAAAAAAATCAACCATTTTTCCATTTAATTTTTTATGATTTGAATTCAAGAGGGTTTTTTTCATTTTCTTCTCTTCCCATTATTATTATTAAAAACGTCAGTATCTTTTTTGAATAATTAAACTAATTTTTATCACATAATATCCATTGATTCAAGATAATTTATATCTATTCATAAAAATTGCCGCTGCTTTATAAAAAATAACAAAAAATCATTTTAACAGCGACACTTTTTACCTTTTTCTAAATATCTTAAACATCGACATTTTTTATGAATAGTACAGGAGATATAATTTTGTTATAATTACAAACCAAAATGATTAAATTTAAAGATAACCTAAAAAAACAAATCCATAAACTCTTAGATTCTGAATATCCGCTTGAATCGTATAAGTTAGAAATCAATTATACGCCCCAAATGAAATTAGGAGATTTAGCCCTTCCTTTCCCTTTTCAGCTTGCGAAAAACATGCACCGTTCTCCCAGGGAAATTGCTGCAGAGATCGCACCTAAGCTTACATCGCTAGAGGGGATAAATAAAGTCGATATCGCTGGGGGCGGATTTATTAATCTTTTTATAAACCGTGATAAATTTTTCCAGCAGAAGCTCCAAATAGCCACAAAATCTTCTTTTACTTCTGAAGAAAACAAAATAATTGTTGAACATACTTCCATTAATCCCAATAAAGCGGCCCACATCGGCCACCTCCGGAATTCCTGTCTGGGAGATACTCTGGTCCGCTGCTTGAAATATAAAGGAGAAAATGTCGAGATCCAGAACTATATCGATGATACCGGAGTACAGGTTGCGGATGTTGTGTTTGCTTTTATGGAGATCGAGCGTAAAACTCTAGAGGAAGTAAAAAATATTCCGGAAAAATTTGATTTTTACTGCTGGGAGCTATACACACGAGTAGCAGATTATATAGAGCACCATCCGGGCAGTAAGGAGAAGAAATCAATAATCCTAAAAAATATCGAGGAAGGGACTGGGGTGGAAGCAAAGCTTGCCCAACATATTTCCCGACGTATACTTAAAGCTCATCTTAAAACTATGCAAAGATTAGATATCTCCTATGACCTGCAAGCCTGTGAAAACAGTATAATTAAGCTTAAATTCTGGAAATTAGCATTCCAATTACTTAAAGAAAAAAAAGCCACTCATTTTGTCGAAGAAGGTACAAATAAAGGTTGCTGGGTTATGAAATTAGAAGAAGAGAGCCAGCAGGAAAAAATTCTAGTACGTTCCAATGGAATCGTCACATATGTCGGAAAAGATATCGCTTACCAGCTCTGGAAATTCGGCCTTTTAAAAAAAGATTTTTTCTATAAACCATTTGTAAAACAAGGGGAAAAGACTATTTGGATCACATCTTCTAAAAAAACTACAAATTCCCCTGAATTCGGACAAGGCAGCCGTGTTTATAATGTCATTGATATCCGGCAGTCATATCCTCAAAAAATCGTTATTCAGGGTCTTAGATCCCTAAAATTTGGGGAACAAGCAGAAAAATCCACTCATTTTTCCTATGAAATGGTTGCTCTCTCCCCTAAAAGCTTAGAGGAACTTGATGTGAATGTTTCCAAAGAAAATAGAGATAAAGATTTTGTCGAAGTCTCTGGAAGAAAGGGATTGGGAGTCAAAGCTGACGACCTGCTGGACAAGCTGGAGGAGAAAGCTCTAGTTGAAGTTGAAAAAAGAAACCCAAACCTTTCAGCTGAAAATAAAAGACATATAGCCCAAAAGATCGCTTGTGGTTCAATCCGCTATTTTATGCTTAAATTTGCCCGCAATTCTATTATCATCTTCGACTTTGAAGATGCTTTAAGCTTTGAAGGTGAAACCGGACCGTATTTGCAGTATACATTTGTCCGTATAAATAGTATTTTCCGGAAATTAGAAGAAAAGTCTAGCTTTGATCAAACTGATCTCCAGTCTCTTATCAAATCCAGCGATATCCGCCTTGAAGTGCTTCCTGAGTCAGAATATTCCGATTTTTGGGAGATCATTCTTTACGCTTCAAAACTGGATGAAGAAGTACTGCACTCACTTAATTCTCTGGAATTTCTTCACCTTGCAAAATATACTTTCGAACTATGTCAAAAATTCAATGCTTATTATCATAAATACTCCATATTATCCGAGAAAAACAGGGATATCAAAAATATCCGGATCTTGGCCATACATTTTGTCCGGAAAACTTTAAAAACCGCCCTTGATTTAATAGGAATACCTCAGCCTGAACTGATGTAGCACTATGAAATTTCAAGACAAATTGACAATAAATCCTCTCTGTGATATTTTTTTAGAGGGAAGCAAGTATGAAAATTAAAAAAGAAGTTAATAATGACCTGGATGAATTTGTAAAATTATCCTTTTTCGCAGATATCGGCATCGGAATCGCCGCAGCAAAGAGTATCAACGAAGCTATGGGGCAGATCATGGAAAAAATCGGTGATATCTTTGCTCCCTGTAACTGGTCGCTGCTTCTTATTGATAAAGAAAAAAATGATCTATATTTTAAAATTGCAACTGGAGAAAGTTCGGATAAATTACAAGGCTTAAGAATGTCCAGGGACACGGGTTTAGCCGGTTGGATAGTTAAAAATGGAAAGCCTGCCCTTGTAGAAGATGTCAGTAAAGACTCTCGCTTCTCCCCCCATATAGACAAAATAACTGGTTTCAAGACTAAATCGATCATCGGAGTCCCTTTAAAAGTAAATGATGGCGTTATTGGAGTAATTGAACTTATCAACAAGTTGGATAAAAAACCTTTCTCCCCTACTGAACTCAAAATCCTAACAACCATAGCTGATTATGCTGCTATTACTATTGAAAAAATATATTATCTTGGCCTTGTCAAAAACATGGCAGAAGTCGATGCTACCACAGGAGTATTCAACCGAAGAAACTTTGACCAGCAGCTTCAAAAAGAAATCGAGAGATGTAAACGCTATGGAAACACTCTAGCACTGCTTATGCTCGATATTGATGATTTAAAAAAGATCAATGATAATTCAGGGCATCCTGCCGGTGACGATGTTCTGAAAAATATTGCCCTTATTATAAAAAATAATATTCGCAAGATCGATATAGCCGCACGTTATGGCGGAGATGAATTTGCGATTATAATGCCTCACACTAAAAAGCATGAAGGCGAAAACGTCCGCCAAAGGATAGTCAAGCAACTAGAAAAAGAAAATAAAAAAGGAAAAAAAATTCCTTACACCGTATCAATCGGACTTCAAGCGGCTGGCCCGGATAAAGTCGCTGACCTTTTAGAGATGTCAGATAAGGACCTTTTAAAACAGAAGAAAAAGAATAAAGCAAAATCACAAAATATTACTAAAGTCAGCAATAAGAAAAAAAAGAAATAAATTATTATTCCCAATATACTCCAAATCGTTTAATAATTCTAAATCCATCCTCATTCTCTTCAATGGCGTACATTTTACTGCTCTTCCACACCGTTATATCAGCTTTTGTTATATATTGAGCTATAAATATTCCTTCCGGATTAAAAATATCATAAACATACTCCCCTTTTATACCTCCCTTTTCCCAAGTACGAACAAATATTCTTCCCTCTTCGTCCAGGGTAAAAGATTGGTAAGGGGGATAATATTTTGGAAATTCAAACATTTCTTTAATATTTACCCCAGGCGTAACATTGGGAATTCTATCCAGCATCTCATCTTTATCTTCTTGCGTAATAATAACCGGCTTATAATCCTTTCGAATACTGAGGATATGATTACCTTCCTTAGCAAAAACCTTTATTTCATATTCCTGGTTGCGGCCATAAAAAATATTCCCCTCCGTATCGAATTTATATATTGAAATTAAATCCATTATGTTCATTTTCGTTCCAGGAGTTGGAATTGCAAATTTAATCTTATCCAAAATGAACAAAGGTTTTAATTCTGTATCAAATTTTTTTATCTCAAAATACATCTGCTCATCTTCCAGACCTATTTCCCGTCCCATAAAATTCCCCTGCGAATCCTGCATAAGATTGACTAGACCAAGTCTATCAGCTAAAGAGATGTTTTTGATAAACTCCCCTTCCAGAGTAAAAATTGCTAATCTGCGGTTAAGGGAATCCTCAATAATCAATTCATTCTCTTGAGATATCAGCATTCCCACAGGCATATTTAATTCGCCGGGCCCCTGGCCCTTCTTACCGATCGACTGCACATAAGTTCCTGAATTATCGAAGACCTTTACCTTACGGTCCTTAAAGTCAAGGGCAAATATGTAACCATTATCAGTTACCGTAAAAATTGATACTTCAGAAAATGACTTTTCCGGGTCATCTCCCTCCCCGAATGTCAATTCTTCTTCAAGCCTGAGTTTAGAAAGAGTTGCTTTGGGAGGTTTAGGTTTCTTTTCATTCAGAATGGTTTTAACACCATCAATGGTTTTGACCTTCTGAGCTTGCAATAAATCACAAATAGAAATCACTATGATCAAGCTTAAAATAATTCTGCCTGCTTTTTTCATTTCACACCTCATATTTTGTCCGAGAATCTTTATTCAATTTCTCAATAACAATACTTTGTAATACGTAATTTTATTCAAGAAGTTCCTGATTTTTCCTTCAAACTGTTTTTTATAAATCCATAATTTTAGTGTTCACAAAATAATCAAAAGAAAACTCAGTTTTATCTCCTGCTTTTTTGCCAGGGACAGGCAATAACCTTGCCGAAAGCGGCTTATCCAATTTAATCGCAAGCGAGGCAATATCAAGCAACAGAGCATAAAGCTTTTTTTCAGAAATATCCCCGGGTAATGGTATTGTATCCAGACCAGTCCCGCATACTGCTGAATACAGAAGCAGATTACTCAGGTTGAAATATCTTTTGTCATTTCTCTTTGCCAGGCCGAAATCTTCCAGCACAGGCAACATCAATCCAGAATACCCGCATTTTTTTACAGGCAGCTTATTGAGAGTTTCGGTTATTATTTTTGCAACAGCAAGCGTTCCTGCTTCTCCAAATCTTCCCAGCCCCAGCTTTTCAAAAGCAAATGCTATACTCTTTTCACGCTTCACAGAACTGGCGATAGAAACATCAATACCGCTGTATTTTATTTTTTCATCCCTGCTCATACGTAATGCGATTTTTTCAATTTTTTTGTATTCAGCAGTTAAAACATCTTTAAGGAATTTTTCAGCTTGCTCAACCTTTCTGGCCAGAGAAAATGCCTTATATACCAGGTCA
>CBFDDY010000015.1:0-17017 GCA_965603705.1 uncultured bacterium
TATAAAATGCTGTTGAGATAAGTATGATGTCCCCCGAATACGCCTCGAATAAGAATCGGGAAAAATTGACTTCCTGTATTTCCTTTGATATAAAATTCTATTCAACCAAATGGGAAGGAGAGCAACATGAAAAAAGCATTGGTTTGTGGGGCAGGCGGATTTATAGGGAGCCATCTGGTCAAAAGATTGAAGAAGGACGGCTACTGGGTGCGGGGAGTGGATAAAAAAAAACCTGAATTTTCCGAAACCGCTGCAGACGATTTTATCTTGCTTGATTTACGTAAAATGGAAAACTGTGAAAAAGCTGTCTCGATTTCAGACGGAAAAGTATTTGATGAAGTATATCAACTTGCGGCTGATATGGGGGGCATGGGATTTATCCATTCTGCCGAATGTGAGATTATGCGAAACAGTGCTCTTATTAATATTCATATGATCCATACCAGTGCAAAGGCTGGTGTAAAAAAATACTTCTTTTCCTCCTCAGCCTGTGTATACCGGGACATGGATGCGGATGAGCCGGAACTATCGGAAGAAGAAGCATATCCGGCTCTACCTGATAATGAATATGGTTGGGAAAAACTCTATGCGGAACGAATGGCAATGGCGTACGGCCGTCTCTATGGCATGAAGATAAGGCTTGCCCGTTTTCAAAACACTTACGGCCCTGAAGGTACCTGGCGCGGCGGCAGAGAAAAAGCTCCAGCAGCCCTTTCACGTAAGATCGCAGAAGCTGAGGACGGCGGCACTATAGAGATCTGGGGGGATGGCAGCGCTATGCGGGCATACACCTACATTGATGATTTGCTTGACGGTATAATTCTTCTTATGAAATCTGACCTACAAAACGGTGTCAATATCGGCCGGCGTCAATATGTCTCAGTTATAGAATTGGTTCAGACGATAGCTGAAGTTGCCGGGAAAAAAATTAATATTAAACACATAGAAGGCCCGGTGGGAGTAAACGCTAGAAATTTTCGAAATGATCTTATAAAATCCATTGGCTGGAAATCCAACAATTCTCTCTATACTGGGATTGCAAAAACCTATCCTTGGGTAAAAACTCAAGTTGAAGCAAATAAATAGAAGATGCAGACACTTGTAGAACCCTGGGACTATCTTATAATCACAGCCTCAAATGAAAAGCAGGCATCTGCCTATGAGTCACAACTATACTTGAGGCGCAAATTGGGATTTATTCCCGGAGTCAAACAACTGCTGGTTCTTTCCGATCCAGGGGGAAAACGGATCGGCAGTGGCGGCAGTACTATTTATAGTCTTCTTAGTGTACTCAACCGGGAGCTGAGGAAAAAGCCGGATGATATAAAAAAAATTGAAACCTGGGAAAAAATCCTCAAAAAATTACGGATCCTTATTATTCATGCCGGTGGAGATTCACGTCGATTGCCTGCATATGGCCCCTGCGGTAAAGTATTCATACCGGTACCGGGAGAGTCAGGCAGTATTCTGGGCCAATCTCTATTTGACCGGCAGTTGCCTATCTTACTCAGACTCCCGGCAACTCCGTATGGGCAGGGACAGGTGGTTGTGACTACAGGAGATGTTTTTTTGGATTTTGATCCGGAAGATATCCAGTTTTTTGAAGAGGGAATCACTGGATTAGGCTGTCAAGCTTCTCCTGAGCTGGCCAGTGATCATGGTGTATATTGTTCAGGTAAAGATGGCAAAGTCCGTTTGTTTTTACAAAAACCTTCAGTTGCTGAACAAAAATCCAAAGGGGCCTTAAACCGATATGGTCAGTCCATGCTTGATATTGGGATACTGAATTTCGATGCTGATTCAGCCTTGAAACTTTTTAATTTGGACAATACTAAAACTACTTCTAAAGAGGGATTAAAACTAACCGGACCTTTATATAAAGAAATTATGTTCAAAGGCCTCGATTTGTATCGTGAAATCTGCTGCGCTATGGGAGAAAAAGTTGATTATTCACATTATATTAATTCTGTTCGCAACAGTGGTTCAGATTTTTCCGAATCAGGGCTTAATTCTATTTATAAATCCCTGTCAAAGATTAATTTTTTTGTCAAGAATGTACCTAAATGCGAATTTTTACATTTTGGCACAATGCGTCAACTTATAAAAAGCGGAGCAGACTTATTAAGAAAAGAACAAGGGACATTGATCAGGGATATTGGCCTGAGGATTAATAATGATATTTCTACAGATGGGCATATTATTGCAAAAAATGCTTGGATTGAAGGCTGTTATATCGGGGCACTTCTAACTCTTGGTGGTGAGAATGTGATTGTCGGAGTGGACATTGAAAAACCATTGAGTTTACCCCCTAAATTCTGTCTGAATGTTATCAAAGGGAAAGATCAGGAAGGAAAAAAAATATGGTTTGCTCAGGTTTGCGGCATAGATGATAGATTTAAAATTCCGATTTCATCCGGAGCTGTAATTTGTGATCAGCCGGCAAAGGATTGGCTAGAGGCCATGAATGCGGAAGAAAATGATATCTGGCCCTCGAAATTACCGGACAAAGATAAAAACCTGTGGAATGCCAGCATAATTCCGACTACAAAGATGCCTGCGGATTACCATCGATGGCTGTGGATCTTTAAACCTGAGAAAGCCACCCAGGAACAGAAAAATGCCTGGAAAGCTGCTGAGAGATACAGTGCTGCTGAGATCGCCCAGATGGTTGATCAGGATGCTTTTTATTCCAGAAGAATACTTTTCCGCGCCTGGGCAATACAACACTCTTTGCGCTGGATATTCCGAATGGATAGTAATTTTTCCGCGGCAGAGATGGCTTTGATCTTTACATGCCTACCACGCCCCGAACGTGCCCGTTGGGTAAGGGATATTATGAAAGAAGCACAATACCAGTGGGGCAATGAAGCTGCAACTGGGATGGAGCGGCTTGAGTTTTCGCGGATCATTCACTCTCTTGGTTCTGCTATCCTCATGAGCAGGAAAGAAAAAAGAAGCGCCTGGGATAAGTCTTCTCCCGAATTGAGTTCTTTATTGAGAAAGGAAGAAAAAGAATGGTTGGCGTCACTTAGGATTAAGCCCGATAAAAATCAGAGAATTGAAGAGTGGGGAAAAAATCTGAAAGCTGCCGCCTTTGATAATCTCAGCCGTACAATTGTCTTAGGTAAGAAAGAAATCAGACGGTATCCAAAAAATGCTGTACGCAGCGATGAGATCATCTGGGGAAGAGCCCCGGCAAGGCTTGATCTGGGTGGGGGCTGGACTGATACGCCTCCCTATGCTCTGGAAAAGGGAGGATGTGTAATAAATGCAGCTGTTAATTTAAATGGACAACCGCCTATTCATGTCTATGCCCGTAAAATAAAAAAACTCGAAATCCATATCTCTTCCATAGACCATGGTGTATCTCTGGTTATCACAGAACTTGACGAGCTATTGGATTATAAAGAAGCCACCAGTAAATTTGGTCTGGCTAAGGCCGCTTTAGCCTTGTCCGGGTTTGCTCGGGATAAAGCCGCTTGGCCTGAGAAAATCCGTTCCCTTAATGGGATGCTTGAGCTATTCGGGGGGGGCATTGAAATTACATCTCTAGCTGCTATTCCCAGTGGAAGCGGTCTGGGGACCTCCAGTATTATGGGGGCAGTTTTGATATCAGTTATAGCCAGGATGATAGGCCGGAATCTGAGCCAGCGTGAGCTCTTCCACCGGGTTTTACAATTGGAACAGGAATTGACTACAGGAGGCGGATGGCAGGATCAGATCGGCGGGAGTGTAGAAGGGGTTAAGATCATAAACACAGATCCAGGGATGATCCCTGATCCCAGAATTCATTATCTTCCTTCTGATGTGCTTGACCCTGGGGGAGAGCAAATCTTGCTTTATTATACCGGCTTACGCCGGCTGGCAAAAAACATCCTCCAGAATGTAGTAGGAAATTATCTAGATCGTGACCGGGAATCTATGGCGACTCTGCAAAAACTCCACAATCTCCCCCCGCTAATTGTAGATGCAATGACAAGCAAAGACACAAAAAGATTCGGGGAGCTTATAGATTTTGCCTGGAGATTAAATAAGGAGATCGACCCGGGTTCAACAACTCCTGTACTAGAAAATATTTTAAAAAGATTGAGGCCATATACATACGGGGCGAAACTCTTAGGTGCTGGGGGAGGGGGATTCTTGCTTATCATATGCAAATCACCTGAACATGCCGCTTCTGCCCGTAAATTGTTAGAGAATAATCCTCCTAATCGGCTGGCCCGCTTTTTTGATTATGAGATCAGTAAGGAGGGACTAATAGTTACCACTTGTTAACTCCTGAATTATTCATAAAAAATGTCAAAAAAACGTCGTATCTTCGGCAGCTTGATCAGGCTTAAGCCTGAATATGAGGAAAAATACATAATACTGCATAATAATACTTTTCCAGGTGTTATTAAACGTATTAAGCAGTCCCATATCCGTAATTATTCTATTTTCCTCCTAAATGGAATGCTTTTTTCATATTTTGAATATATTGGCAGGGATTATAAGGCTGACATGGATAAGATGGCTCAGGATACTTATACTCAAAGGTGGTGGAAGCTGACAGATCAGATGCAGGTGCCTTTAGAAGGCAGGAAAAAAGGGGAGTGGTGGACAGAGATGGAGGAAGTACTTCATTTCCAAAAAAGTGCATCTCAGGTAAAAAGCACAAAAAGAACTGCATTTTATGCAGAGATTGCCTCTTCTGGGGCGGATAAGCTGGAGAAACCTAAGGGAATATCCACGTTTGATATTCAGAACCTTACGCTTTTCTCGAAAGAAAGAAATTTTTATGCTTATATTGAATGCGGGCTTGATATTGAAGAAATTAAAGCTGTGCTGAAGAAGTTTTTTCCTTTAGAACCGTCTATCTGTTGGCACAGTATGAAAGAAGTCTTTCATATTTAAGCCTGGAGTCCCTTAGTTGGGAAAGGAAATATTTTATTATGATGAGAAAAATTATTCTGACATCTATTTTATTAGTAGCGGTCTGCAGTACATTTTGTATTAATTGCAAAACCGATGAGTTTCCAGATAAGGGGCAAATAAAAAAGGAGGACTTTGTCTGGGAAAACCCGGCTGTTTTTGCCATAGGGAAAGAAGCGCCTCACTCTACATATATCCTTTATTCCGGTAAATCTTCTCATTTAATATCTCTTAATGGGATATGGAAGTTTAATTGGGCAAAAAATCCGTCAGAACGCCCAACTGATTTTTACAAAGCCGGCTTTGATACCAGTGAATGGGATGACATAAAAGTGCCTGGAAACTGGGAGCTGCAGGGTTTTGGGGTGCCTATATACACTGATACAGAATACCCTTTCCCGCCTGATCCGCCTTACATCCCTCATGATAACAATCCCGTAGGCTCTTACAGGCAAGATTTTATGGTCCCGGACATATGGGAAGACCGCCAGGTTTTTTTGCATTTTGGGGGAGTCCGTTCTGCTATGTATGTGTGGATAAACGGAGAAAAAGCAGGCTACAGCCAGGGCAGTAAGACCCCTGCTGAATTTAATATCACAGCTTTTATTCATTCCGGCGAGAATTCTCTTGCAGTCGAGGTATATCGTTTCAGTGACGGGAGCTATCTTGAGGACCAGGATTACTGGAAGATAAGTGGGATTGAGCGCGATGTATTCCTCTATTCACGGCCTCAGACCTATATACGCGATTTTTTTGTACACAGCGAGCTGGATAAAGATTATATAAACGGCCGGCTAAAAGTAGAGGTCGTAGCAAAAACTTGTCTTACGATTCCACCGGCTAAAGCAGTTTTAAAGCTAAAGCTGCTAAACAGCAGGGGCACGGAAGTATTTCCTGAAGCGCAAATTAATATCCTGAAGTTTGACGAAAATGGAAAAGCGCAGGCTGTTTTTGAAGCAAAGATAAGCAGCCTAAAAAAATGGAATGCTGAGACCCCGAATCTGTATTCTCTGATCCTAAAGCTTGAGCCCGGGTCAGAAGAGGCTGAAGATCTTCTGAAAACTAAGATAGGATTTAGAAAAGTGGAGATAAAAGACGGGCTGCTGCAGATAAATGGAGCGCCTGTGACTTTAAAAGGAGTCAACCGTCACGAACACGACCCTGTGAGCGGCCGCTATGTCACGGAAGAATCCATGCTTAAAGACATCCGGCTTATGAAAAAATTCAATATAAATGCCGTACGCACCAGCCACTATCCCAACACCCCTATCTGGTATAACCTCTGCGATAGATACGGCCTTTATGTTATTGATGAAGCAAATGTTGAATCCCATGGTATGGGGTATGATCCTGATAAAACCCTGGGAAATAATCCGGACTGGAAAGCGGCTCACCTTGACCGGACTATTCGTATGGTCGAACGGGACAAAAACCATGCTTGTGTCATAATCTGGTCTCTGGGTAATGAGGCGGGAGATGGTATTAATTTTGAGGCCACCTATAATTGGGTCAAGGGGCGTGATCCTTCTCGTCCTGTGCAGTATGAGATGACAGACCTGCACCCCCATACCGATATCTTCTGCCCTATGTATGCCCGTATTCATATCCTAAGAGATTATGCCAGTCAAAAACGCCCTCGTCCGCTTATTCTTTGCGAATATGCCCATGCAATGGGAAATTCAGTAGGGAATCTTAAGGATTATTGGGATGTTATTTACAAGCATCCACAGTTGCAGGGAGGTTTTATCTGGGATTGGGTAGACCAGGGGATATTGGCTGAAACAGAGGAGGGTAAAAAATTCTGGGCCTATGGAGGAGATTTTGGTCCGGAAGATACGCCCAGCAGTGGAAATTTTTGTATAAACGGTCTGGTGTTTCCGGACCGGAAACTTCATCCATCCATCTGGGAAGTTAAAAAAGTTTATCAGAATATTACAGCAAGTGAAGTAGATCTGGGGAGCGGCAGAATTAAAATCAATAACAGATATGATTTTATAAACCTTAACCGGTTTGATGTTTTGTGGGAGCTTAAAGCAGACGACTCTATTTTAGCTAAGGGAAAAATTGCCGGCCCGGATATTAAACCGCATAAGTCTAAGATCTTCACTTTACCTTTTCCTGAGATTACGCCTGAACCTGGATACGAATATTTCCTTGATCTAAGTTTCCGCACCAGGGAAAAAACAGAACTTATGCCGGCCGGACATGAAGTAGCCTGGGAGCAGTTTAAGCTACCGTATTATAAGCCCAAAGTACTTACGGAAATTTCCCGAGCTGCAAAAATAAGACAAAAGAGCAGGGACGGCAAACTGTTCATAGAAGGACTGGATTTTTCTTATGTATTTGACCTTGAAAATGGTCATTTTGTTTCCCTAAAATATCTGGATACCGAGCTGATAAAATCAGGGATAAAACAGGAGGCGGTTCCATTTTTCTGTACTCCCAATTTCTGGCGTGCACCTACAGATAATGATTATGGTAATAAGATGCCACAGAGACTTGGGATATGGAAAGATGCCGGAAAAAACCGGATTATCAAGCGAGTCGAATCTCGGCAGAATTCAAACCGGGATATTTCAATCGAAGTTGAGGCGGCACTTCCAGATGTGGAAACAAAATACATTACTTCATACCATATTTTTGGAAACGGTGAGATTGAAGTATCAAACCGCTTTGTTCCCGGCAAAAAAGGCCTACCCGACCTTCCGCGCTTTGGGGTTCAGATGGCCCTAAGGTCTGAATATGACAATATCTCCTGGTATGGAAGAGGCCCGCATGAAACCTACTGGGATAGAAAGAGCGGGGCAAAAGTAGGGATCTATCGTGGCAAAGTCAAGGACCAGTATCATCCCTATATAAGGCCGCAGGAAAACGGCAATAAGACAGATGTACGTTGGTTATCGCTTACAAATAAAGAGGGGATAGGGTTGCTGGTTGTGGGGGTTCCCTTTCTTAGTGTAAGCGCCCATCATTTTTTATCAGAGGATTTTGACTCTGGAGATAAAAAGCGACAGCGGCATACTTATGACCTCAAACCGCGAGATCTGGTGAATCTCAATCTGGATTATAAACAGATGGGAGTGGGAGGAGACACCTCCTGGGGTGCCCGTCCTCACCCGCAGTACAGACTTCCTGCTCAGAAATACACCTACAGCTTCAAACTGCGTCCCTTTTCATCCAAGCAAATAGCTCCCATGAAGCTCAGTAAATACAAATAAGGTAAGAATCCTAAAGCCATTTAATCAAGGAAAAATGGCTCCTCTTAAATCTATTATTGCAATATTTGCCGAAGCGGTTTAAAATTTTCACATAAAGGAGAAAAACCATGAACATTACCCTTGATCATAAGCTTCCTCCTGAACCCAAATTCAAAGAAGGTATACGCCGCGCTCCCAACAGGGGGTATACTCTCAATAAATTGGAAACTGAAACAGCTTTAAAAAACGCTCTTCGCTATGTTCCTACTGAGCTGCACAAAACCCTTGCTCCTGAGTTCCTTAAAGAATTAAAAACCAGGGGGCGGATCTACGGCTACCGCTTTCGTCCGCAGGAACGTATATTTGGAAAACCTATCCATGCTTACAAAGGCAACTGCCTGGCAGGCAAAGCCTTTCAGGTCATGATCGATAATAACCTTGATCTTGAGGTCGCTCTCTATCCATATGAACTGGTTACTTACGGAGAGACAGGCCAGGTGTGTCAGAACTGGATGCAGTACCGGCTTATAAAAAAATATTTGGAGGAACTGACCGAAGACCAAACCCTGGTGGTAGAATCCGGGCATCCGTTAGGACTTTTCCCCTCTCATCCGGAAGCTCCCCGGGTAATAAACACGAACGGACTTCTTGTTGGCCTTTTTGACAATCAGAAAGACTGGCACCGGGCCATGCAGCTTGGCGTATCAAATTACGGCCAGATGACTGCAGGCGGATGGATGTATATTGGGCCGCAGGGCATTGTCCATGGCACCTTTAACACCTTACTAAACGCTGCCCGCATGCAACTCGGCATAGGCAAGGACGATGACATGCGTGGACACATGTTTGTCTCATCAGGGCTGGGAGGCATGAGTGGCGCCCAGGCGAAAGCTACGGAGATAGCCGGAGGCGTAGCTGTTATCGCGGAAGTTGACAAGTCTCGCATAGATACCAGGATCCAGCAAGGCTGGGTGTCGAAAATGTCATCAGACCTGAAAGAAGTCTTTAAAATGGCGGCTGCATATCTTAAGAAAAAAGAGCCGGTCTCAATTGCCTATTGCGGCAACATTGTCGACCTTCTGGAATATGCTGTAAAAAACAAGATCAAAATCGAACTTCTTTCCGATCAGTCATCCTGTCACGTTCCTTATGACGGAGGATACTGCCCCCAGGGAATAACCTTTAAAGAACGCACAGAAATGCTAAGCGCTGACCATAAGGGTTTTGCAAAACTGGTTGACCAGAGTCTGCGGAAACATTTCGAATATATAAAGACATTAGTGGATCGGGGGACTTATTTTTTCGATTATGGTAATTCTTTTATGAAGGCAATATTTGACTCCGGAGTAAGAGAGATCTGCAAAAATGGAACCGATACCCGGGAAGGATTCATTTTTCCTTCCTATGTCGAAGATATCATGGGGCCGTTACTTTTTGATTACGGATACGGGCCTTTTCGCTGGGTGTGCCTAAGTGGTAATCACAAGGACCTGAAAATGACCGACAAAGCGGCCATGGCATGTATTGATCCTGACCGCAGGTCTCAGGATCGTGATAACTATACCTGGATACGCGATGCTGCGAAAAACAGTTTGGTCGTGGGAACTCAAGCGCGTATCCTTTATCAAGATGAGGAGGGGCGGATAAAGATAGCCTTAAAATTCAATGAAATGGTGCGCGACCGTAAGATAGGCCCTGTAATGCTGGGCCGTGACCATCACGATACAGGCGGAACGGATTCTCCTTTCCGGGAAACTTCCAATATCAAAGACGGTAGCAATATCACAGCAGATATGGCAATCCAATGTTTTGCAGGTAATGCCGCCCGGGGAATGAGCCTGGTCACTCTGCACAATGGCGGGGGAGTAGGCATTGGAAAAGCCATAAACGGCGGATTCGGGCTGGTGCTTGACGGCAGCGAGAGGGTTGATAAAATTATTCGTTCCTCAATGTCATGGGATGTTATGGGCGGAGTAGCCCGCAGAGCCTGGGCCCGCTGTGAAAATGCGATCAAAGTAAGCTTAGCCTACAACCAAAGAAGCCAAAACCAGCACATAACAATACCATTCCTGGTAGAATAACGGGGACAATAACGGGGACGGACCACGCTAATCATTTTAAAACAAACAAGATAAACTGTTTTTTGGGGGGCAAATATAGCGTTAGAAGCAATTTCCGGGGGTCAAAAACTCATTTAAGCCATTTAGCTTAATTTAATAATTTTTATTATTAATTTTTGCTTAAAAGGCTATTTTGGGGGCAAAAACAAGCTTTAAGCAACATAATACAGCAGTAATAAAGCCTATGTTCCTGATAATGAATAACTTATCAAGGATATCGCGGTCCGTCCCCATGATTGATGATTCGTCGGTCACTTGCTTAAGGCTCAGATGCTTAAGTAAAATATGGGAAACCCTTCTGTCATTTATGATTGACACATTTTAGCTTAAAAAGTATAGTTTAGGGGCTGTGGCTGACAACAATACACAACCGGAGCGCCTTTCTACCTGGAAAGAAATTGCTGTTTATCTGGACTGTGATGTGCGCACCTGCCAGAGGTGGGAGAGGAAGCTTGGTTTACCGGTACACAGGCTTGACCCTGATTCTTCCAAAACCCGGGTTTTTGCCTATAAAAGCGAATTAGATGAATGGCTAAAAAAAGATTTGCGCACAAAATCCTTTCGTATAAATATTCGCGAAAAAAAGGCAAAATATTTTCTTCTAATCATACCGGCAGCTTTGCTTTTTTTGCTTGTATTTCTGAATATGAATCCCGGCTCATCCGTACCATTTAATTTTGATATTAAAGGCTCCAGCCTGCTGATCTTAAATGAAAAAAACAGCAAATTATGGAGCTTTGACACCGGCCTTAGCAACCTTTGCAATGAAGAAATTTACCGCTATCATTTCCAGGAGAAAAGAAGAAATGATCTTGGTGGATATAGCATACCGTATCTGATGATTAAAGACCTGGATCGAGATGGGAAAAAAGAAGTATTATTTACCACCCAGACCAGGGATGAATTACAGGAAGGCCTCCTCATCTGCTTTGATTATAAAGGCAAAAAATTATGGGAGTTTAAAAGCGGAAAACCACTAAAATTCGGTACGGTTTCATATTCTTCAGACTATAGGATCAGGGGAATTAATGTTTATGATATTGATGGTAATGGCAGCATGGAGATTATTGTAATATCAACGAATAGGTATTTTTTCCCTTCGCAGTTAGTGATGTTAAATTCCAACGGAAACTTGTTAGGAGAATTCTGGAACTCAGGCTATTTAATGGATTATTGTTTTACCGAACTAAATAAGGATAGGGGAGTTAAATTTATAGTAGCCGGGATGAATAATGAATATAATACCGGTTGTATTATGGTTTTTGACCCGGCTGATATTTGGGGAGCTTCCCCTCAGAGCGGGGAATATCTATGCCAAGAGCTTAAGCCGGGATCTGAAAAATACTATATACTTATTCCTCCTACAGATGTTGAAAAATGTATCGACTTAAGAAATGTGATATATGTCGTTGAAATTCTTAATAATCAGATTATATCAGCAAAGAGTGGAGTTGGACAAATCTATTATGAGTTTAATTTCGATCTTGAACTTATTAATGTGAATTTTTCAGATCCATTTGAAAGAATGCACAGGAAGTACCTCAGCGAAAACAAAATCACAAGTGAGCTTAATAACGACTATAAAGCGCGTTTAATGCAGGGATTGTTATATTATGACGGTCAAAATTGGGTTTCACAACCCACTGCGGTCAAGCCTATTTCCCCAACTCCAGCTCGATAAACCAATCTATATGCTTCTCCAAAACAGTTATGGGCATAGAACCGCTTCCTAATATAGCTTCATGATATCTTCTGATATTAAATTTACCTCCCAGAGTCGTTTCAGCTTTTTTGCGCAGTTCAGCATACTTTAAACTGCCAAGCTTATATCCCAGAGCCTGGGCTGGCATATCCACTGCATAGCGTAAGGTTTCGCTTAGAATCTGTGTCTTAGATTCCACCAACCGCTCCTGCATATATTTTATAGCCTTATCCCGAGGCCACTTAAGCGCATTCATGCCGGTATCAACAACCAGGCGGGTAGACAGAAAAAGGTCCATCATGTGTTTGCCACAGAGCGAATATGGATCTTTGTAAAGACCCATCTCAAGGCATACCCAGGAAGCATACTCAGCCCATCCCTCTGTAAATGCATTGTGAATCGTATATTTACGAAACTCAGGCAAAGCAGTATTTTCATTCTGCCGAGAAATGTGAAAATGATGCCCGGGAATAAGTTCATGATAAAGCAGCCCCTCAGCCCAAAGCAGGGATCTTTCCTCGACTTTTGAGCCATTGTAAAAATATAAGCCCTTTGACTCAGATCCCATAGGAGGCTGATAAAATCCAAAAGTCATAGCCCCTTCCAACTCAGGGGCAAGTCTTTGGACCTCATAAGGCGCCTCCGGAAAATTAAGGAAATAATCACCAACTTTCTGACTGACTCCCTCCACATAGGAACGCAGCTTTTCCCCGATCTCATCCGTGCTGGAAGCAAAAAACCTTTTATCTGTTTTTAAAAACTCAAGAAATTCTTTTCTTGTCCCTTCAAATCCCACTGATTCCCGCAGCTTGTCAATCTTTTCCATAATCAAATCTACCTGTTTAATACCTATCTGATGGATTTCTTCAGGGGTGATATCCATACTAGTTTGTACTCTGACTAGATACTGATAGTAATCCTTGCCCTCAGGGTACTGCCAGAGGCCTACAGCATCTGGAGCTTTTTTAAGATAATCACTCTCAATAAACTTTGGTAAAACCATAATAGCAGGATTTATTTCTGCCCCAATCACTTCGACAAGAATTTTTTGGAATTCATTGCGCTTGCTTTCTTCAACTTCTTGAAGCCTCTCATCGTTAACATAAAAGGGGCTTTTTTCGCCTTCCCCTATAAGAGTATTAAGAAAGGGGACTACAAGGTTTATTTCATCTTTTGGCAGGATAATTTCTTTTTCATACTGTGTTTTTAACTTATCCAACATAGATTCTGTAAACTTAGGCACTTCAGCTAAAAGCTGAAGATAGGCATTACAATCCTCTATGTCTTTTAATTGAAAAGTCGAAAAGGCCCTTTGTACACTCCGTATGGGTGAGGTGTAAGGGGTGACCGGGAAATCCAACCAATAATATTTTATCCCTTCAATATAGTTTGCAAAATCCTCCTTTAGTATCTCAAAAGATATCCAATTCTCATGGCTTAACTCTTCCGCTTTAACTTGCTGCAGCCTCTGCATAAAGTCTTTTGCATAATCATTCTGCGCCCTGGCATAAGCAAAAGAAAGGTCCGGAAGCTTTGTGACTTCTACTCCGTGTTTTATCTGAAGTTCTATACTTTCCTGCAGCATGTAATCCCCATATTCATCCCCCAATTCCTTCAAGAGCTGTGAACTGTCTTTTATCCCGGCTTTTATTCCCACCTCTGAACCTTTATCAGGCCTTTTTTTACAGGAAGAAGATGTGCTAAAAACAGATAAAAAGGAAACAAACATAATCATAGATATTTTTCTATAAAGCTGCAAGATAATTTCTCCCGAGTTAAATTTGTGCTGACAAACCCTTAGCTAAAATACCACAATAGAATTATAAGGTCAATCTTCTAATCCCCGAATTGACCGAAATATTTTATTGTGTTATCTTCAAAAAAGAGGAAATAAAAATGAATGATTCAAAAAAAATCACAATGCATTGGCGGAATTTTATTTTGATTTTGATTGGAATTTTACTTATAGGTATTATCATTGGACTTGTTATCACTCCAATTTAACCCTATTCTATTTTATTTCCACCAGTAGTCTATCTCTTCAAAGTTTCCTTCTTTGTCTCTAAAGAAAAATCTTGTTCCTTGTTTTCGTCCCAGTTCAAGTCCTTTATTTATGACAATTAAATCAAGATATTTATCTTTTTTAAAATATTCAAGAACTCTTTTTTTTGCTTCTTTTTCAGAGGAATAGCTTTTTTTGTCGTCCAGGATTAAAGTATCTTCATAAGGATAATCTGTTTTGGATTTGTAGCCTTCAATAAAATATTTCATATCATATCTCCTTTAACTTTTATTTTTTGATACATTAAAAACCTCCTCATAAACACTTAAGGATCAGAAACCCATTAGTCTAGGAAGGAATAAGCTTATCTCAGGCACATAGCTGATGATCAAAGCTGTTACTAAAAGAGCAAAAAGAAAAGGAAGTAAAGGCTTGATGCTTTTCTCGATAGGGATATCACTGATTCCACAAGCGACATAAAGACACATTCCCACAGGCGGCGTTATCATCCCTATCCCCACAAAGGCTTCCACCAAAATCCCGATGTGAATAGGATCCATTCCAAGAGAGACACCTACAGGCACGATAATGGGCATGAGAACAATGATGGCAGGCAAGGCATCCATCACTGCCCCCAGTATCAGGAATACTATCATAACAAAAAAGACAAACACGACCCAGCTTGAAGCGTTTTGAGTGATGAACTCTGCAATAGCATGCGGGACGCGATTATATGTCAGTACAAAAGACAGCAGGGAAGCTGTGCCAAGGACAAGCAGCACAACTCCTGTCAGATTAGCAGTACTCAGCAAAGACTTCTTAAGGCCCGCAAAATCGAGTTCTTTATACACAAAAAAGGAAAGACAAAATCCGTAAACCACAGCAACAGCTGCCGCCTCAGTGGGAGTGAATATCCCGCCGTAGATTCCACCCAGTACTATCACTATCATTAACAAGGGAAGGATTCCATTCAGAATGAACCGCATTTTTTCTTTCAAGCTGATTTTGGGTGCAATAGGGAGTTTTAATTTGCGGCCAAAATAATAAGCCAAGGCTACCAGGGCCACTGCATTCATAGCTGCAGGTATAATTCCTGCGGCAAAAAGACCCCCGATCGAGATATTGGCAACCACGCCTATAATAATAAAGTCAATTGAGGGAGGTACTAATGAAGAAGCCCCTCCGCTTGAAGCAAAGAGGGCAGTTGCAAAATCCGCAGGATATTTATTTCTCTTCATTTCGGGAAGCATGACCGAACCGATAGCTGCTGTTTTTGCACTTCCAGAGCCACAGATGGCCCCAAAGAAGAATGTAGATATGGAGACAACTATACCTAAACCTCCCCGGATTCGGCCAAAAAATACAAGAGCAAAATCAACCATCCGGCGGGCAATGCCCCCATACGACATGATTGCTCCGGCCAGGATAAATAAAGGAATAGCAAGCAAAGGAAACGAGTCGATCCCGGCGAGGAATTTCTGAGGAAGAAGAATAATAAAATCCGGATCAGGCGCAATCATAAGCAGTCCGGCTAAACCAGTCAACCCCAGGGCAATACCAATAGGTACAGATATTACAAGAGTGATGACAAATACAATAATTATGACTAAGCCCATTATTTATTCCTTTCCGCCCACCAATTCTTTAGCAAGTAATAGAGCATAAGAATTCCACCCACGACTGCAGAAGAATAGGGGACAGCCATAGATATCTGCATGCTTGGAGATGTTTGATTTGCTACGCTTACAGTGTATTCCACTGCTTTCCAGGTAAACAATAGAAGAAAGATGGCTACCAATCCCGTAACCAGAGATCCTAAGATCCTCTGCCCACGTGGCCCCAGTTTGTTTATCATAAAACGTAAGGCAAAGTGGGATTTGGTTTTAAAAGCATAGGCTGAAGTAAGGCCTGCAAGCCACAAAAATAAGTATCTTGCCATCTCTTCAGACCAAGCAAGAGAGAGGTGGAGCAGGTATCTGAAGAGCACCTGGATAAAACTCACTCCAACAATTGCTACAAGTAAAATACACAGTATGGTTTCCAAATATTTCTTTTGAGGTAGTGTCATAAAATTTTCACCCAGTTTGTATATTTATTTCCTCATGATCTCTTCGATCAGTTTCATTCCTCCCAGTTTTTCTGCATACTTTTCATACACCGGCATGACTTTCTCGCGGAAAAGGTCCTTGTTTACAGAAAAAAACTCGATTCCTTTTTTCTCCAATTTTTCCAGGGCTTGTTCAGACATTTCTATTTCAGATTTACGTGCTGCCAGAACTCCAGCCCGCCCGGCATTCAATACTGCTGTTTGAACACTGGGTGGAAGCTTGTTATATTTTTTTTTGCTGAAAATTAAGACAGCAGCTCCAATAAGATGATTGGTATATGATACATATTTTGTCACTTCGTAAAATCTTTCGAGTAAAAGGTCTGCTGTCCCACATTCAGCTCCATCAATAACTCCTTGTTGGAGGGCAGAATAAAGTTCATTCCAGGACATTGATGTCGCCTGAGCGCCAAGCGCATTAAAACTGGAAATTAAAATGGGGCTGGCCATTACTCTGATTTTCATGCCTTTAAAATCAGCGGGAGTCAAAATTGGTTTTTTGGCGTTAAACACATTCCGGATTCCATATGAACAATAGCCGAGGAAGACGCAATTTATCCTAGCTTCTATGCTTTTTCCGACCTGGCGGCCAATAGGGCCATCAAGGATTTTATAAAAATGCTCCTGATCGCGGAAAATAAAAGGGAGGTTAAAAAGACCGATTTCCGGAACAAAAGGGGCGAGGTTTCCAGAGGATACTATTGTAGCATCGATTATGCCAAGTTTAACTTCGATAATCTCCTGCTCTTCATTTCCAAGCTGGCCGCTTGGATAAATAATCACCTCGACTGCTCCTTCTGTTTCTGCTTCTAAAACCTCTTTGAATCTTTCTAATCCCACTTGATAGTAATGGTCAATACTGCTGTTTTGGGCAACTCGCATTATGATCTTGTCAGAGTTTTTTTCGTTAGATTCAGACGATTTTATCTTATCTTTTTGGCAGGAGGTAAAAAGAAACAGCATTAAAGAAAAAATTAA
>CBFDDY010000016.1:0-16954 GCA_965603705.1 uncultured bacterium
ATATTATTTCAGAACAAGGTTATATCAGCAGTATCTATGAAGTCAAGATTGAAAAACAGGTTGTTGATAATATATAATCAAGGTCAATACGATGAATAATAAAAAAGATAATCCTATAAAAAGTATCGCTATGCTCTCCACTCACGGCTATTTTGACCCTATTCCCCAGCTAGGCAGAACTGATACCGGCGGGCAGGTAGTCTATGTTCTAAAATTGGCCGAAGCTCTTTCTAAATTGGATATCAAAGTAGATATCTACACACGCTGGTTCGACTCCTCCCAGCCCCAGGTAGACCCGGTCCTCCCCAATCCCGGGGTCAGGATCATCAGGGTAAAAGCCGGCCCCTGGGAATTTATCCCTAAAGAAACTATCTATGGTATTCTTCCTGAACTTTCAAAAAATATGTCCGCGTTTATCCGCAAAAACAAACTGTTATATAACCTCTACCATGGTCACTATGTGGATGCCGGGATAGTTACTCTTGCTGTAGCTAAAGATATGGGAAAGCCGGCTTTTTTTACAGCCCATTCCATCGGCGCCTGGAAAAAGGAACAAATGGGCGGAGATCCCAAAAAGATGGAAGAAAAATTCAATTTTAAGCTTCGCATCAAAGAGGAGATGCGGATTTTCAAATCAGTCAATGCTCAATCAGTCACATCCCGATTGCAGCAGGAAAAACTGGATGAATTATATGGATTCAAAGCCGATAATATAACAGTTATTCCGCCGGGCACTGATATCCACCGCTTCCAGCCGCTTAAACCAGGAGAAAAAAAACAAAAAACCAATCTTCCGGACAAATACATTTTTTGCCTCAGCCGCATTGACACTAATAAAGGTCATGACCTTCTTCTTAAGGCTTTTGCTAAGGTTGTACCCAAGGTCCCTGATATGCATTTAGTGATCGGCGGAGGATCCCCTCAGCCTCAAGCTCGCGAGAAAGAAGTCTTTGCCATGATGGAGAAAATCATCCGGGAGAGGAATCTCCAGGACAAGGTCTTGATCATCGGATATGTCCCGGATGAATTCATGGTTCCATATTACAGACAGTCTGAGATCTTTGCCCTGCCTTCACTCTTTGAACCATTCGGAATGACTTCCACTGAAGCTATGGCCTGCGGGGTGCCGGTCATTGCTTCAAAATTTGGAGGGATTAAAAATGTTATTTCCTCAGGCAAAAACGGCATCCTGGTCGATCCTTCTAATCCGGACAAGTTTGCCGAGGCTATGATCGAGCTTATAAAAAACAAAGATAAAGCCCAAACTCTGGGCCATAACGGCTATGAAACAATAAAAAACCATTATAGCTGGGAAGCTATTTCCCAAAGGTTTATTGATTTCTACCGCAAATTCCGCTATTTATAAAGCGATTAAGAAAGTATGGCGGCGATTCTTTTAGCAGTTTTACCATCCCAAAACTTTATTTTACATTTTTCTCTTTTTTTATTGAGGATGGCTTCTGCCTGTTTATATAAATCTTCTGGCTTAGTCAGTGTGTTTGTGCCCTGAGTAATAGTTATAGGCCTTTCTGTGTTTGGGCGAACGGTCAAGCAGGGTATCCCCAGGTAAGTCGTCTCTTCCTGGATCCCTCCAGAATCAGTAATAACAAAACGACAGTTAAAAACAAGGTTCATAAAAGGTATATAACTAAGAGGGTTTAGCAGTAAAATATGGGAAGATGACTTTATTAGATTTTGAAGCTTGAATTTTTTAAGGTTTTTTATAGTACGAGGGTGGGCTGGAAAAACAAGGGGGGCCTTTTCAGCTATTTGAAGTAAGGCATTACAGAGGATCTTTAACTTATCCGCAGTATCAACATTAGAAGGACGGTGAAGGGTTACAAGGCCGTAGCTGTTGCGCTTTAGTTTTAGCTTCTGCCATACCTGTTCTTTTTCTATGCGGGGGCGGAGCATCTCAAGGGAATCGATCATAATGTTGCCTACTCTTTGGATCTTATCCGGAGATATTCCCTCTTTTTTAAGATTCTCGTCTGCATCGGGGGAAGGAGTCCAGAGAATATCAGCCAGGCTGTCTGTGACTACCCGGTTTATTTCTTCTGGCATGCTCCGGTCATAAGCACGGAGGCCTGCTTCAAGGTGAGCTACTTTAACTCCCAATTTAGTGGCGGCTAAGGTGGCAGCAAGAGTGGAGTTTACATCTCCCACGACTATGGTTAGGTCTGGCCTTTTGTTGAGCAGGATTTTTTCATAGGCTATCATGACACGGCCCGTCTGTTCAGCGTGGGTGCCACTGCCAATACCGAGATGAATGTAGGGTTCTGGGAGGTTTAGGTCATTGAAAAAATCATTTGACATATTTAAGTCATAGTGCTGGCCGGTGTGGATAATTTCCGGTTCAGCCCAGTTTTCTTTGCGGAGGGCATGATAAAGTGGGGCAATTTTCATAAAATTGGGGCGGGCAGCTGCAATAAGGTGAATCACTTGTTTACTTTTTTTCATAGCTTTGGCTGTATTCTCATTGATAAAATTCTAATATTTTCTGGATTATATACTCTTGCTGAGAAGTAGTGAGCTCAGGATAGATTGGGATTGATATTACCTGGTGCGAGGCTTTTTCTGCTTCAGGTAGGTCTCCCTGTTTATATCCCAGGTCAGTAAAACATTCCTGCAGGTGAAGCGGGAGGGGATAATATATTTCAGCCCCTATATCATTTTCTTTTAGAAACTGGCGTAGTTTATCGCGGGAAGGGACACATAAGGTGTATTGATTATAGATATGATAATTTTTATCATCCAAGTCTTTATAAACCGGAACAGGGATTTTGATATCCGCTTTTTCGAAAAGACCGGATGACTTGAAGTTTTTATCATAAAAATCAGCGTTCTGGCGGCGCTTTTTTGACCAGGAATCGAGGTAATTTAGCTTTACAAGCAATACTGCTGCTTGGATTGCATCGAGGCGAAAATTTCCGCCTACAGTCTTGTGAAAGTATTTGGGTTTAGAGCCGTGAACTCGGAGTATTTTTAGTTTTTCATAAAGGGACTGGTCATTTGTCACAACCATACCGCTGTCCCCTACTCCCCCTAAATTTTTTGAAGGGAAAAAAGAGAATATACCCAGATCTCCCATAGTGCCGGCGCGGCAGCCTTTGTACTGTGCTCCGATGGACTGAGCGGCATCTTCAACTACTGCCAGATCATATTTTCGGGCTATTTTAAGGATAGGATCCATATCAGCACACTGGCCGTAGAGGTGTACCGGAATTATAGCCCGGGTTTTTTCGGTTATGGCTGCTTCTATTTTTACAGGGTCTATGTTGTAGGTTACAGGATCGATATCTACAAAAACAGGGGTAGCGTTAAGGCGGGATATGACCCCTGCTGTTGAAAAAAAAGTAAATGGTGTTGTTATCACTTCTTCTGCGAGGCGAATGTCAAGCGCCATAAGAGAGATAAGCAGGGCATCTGAACCTGAAGAGACTCCCACAGCATAACGGGAGTTGGAATAGGCAGCGACCTTTTCTTCTAATTCTGCGACTTTGGGGCCGAGGATAAAATACTGTGATTCCAGCACTTCGTTTATGGCAGCAGCAACTTCAGTTTTGATGCTTGCATATTGGGCTTTAAGGTCGAGAAGCGGTATTTTCATCATTTTTCCTCTTATCATACATTTTCGCACAGATTTTAATGCAGGATTGAAATTAAAGCAAAGTATTTGCTAAAAATAACGAGAAATCTTTATTCAAATATCTTTCGAATGCTCATTTCAGAAAAGATGAAATCACTTTAGCTACTGCTGTGTTATCAAGGTATTTTCCCCTAACTTGGTCAAATTTATCTGCGTACTTATTAAACCGTTTACTTCCCAAGCCTTTAGCATAAAAAGGAACCAGCAAATTAGTATGCTCGTCGCTATACCATACCATGCCCGGTACATTCCCCTTTCCGTTATTGATAAGAGGTTTCCAGACTTGCCGGATATCCAAGCTGGCTGAAGGCTTTTTATTCCCGGAATCAGGGCCGCAAAGATATCCTGACTCATGATCTGCAGTAACGATCATCAGAGTTTCCTTCCAGCTGCTCTGCTTATTAACCCACTCAACAACCGCTTCAACAGTTTTATTAAAATCAATCTGCTCTTCTATCATCCGCCCTGATTGATTTTCATGAGCAGCCCAATCTACTGCTCCTCCTTCGATCATTAAAACAAAACCCTCAGAGTTTTCATCTAGAACATTTATTGCACCCAGAGCCATCTCTTGCAAATTTGGAACATTTTTAATAAACGGCACCTCAAAAGGCGCTGCATTTTCTTCCCCTGACCTCTCCTGCTGTAAAGTATGATACACTTGGGGAATGCCTAATACCCGGGATGGAGTCTCCCCTTTCATCAATTCCTGAAACTCCACCCTTTTCTGGATAAGCATCCAGTAATCAGCATCACCATCGTTATCGGCATCACAACCAATAGCACCGTCCCCTAACATCCGCCATATTTCCTGACCGCCAATATATTTGAAGCTGGAATTTAAAGTCAGTTTCCCTGTCTTATCAAAATATGGATGTCCACATCCCATGATCACATCCACTGGGCTGGCAAGGAGCATCTCCTGGGCGATCTCATTATAATTACTGCGTTTTTCATTATGAGCTACAAAGCAAGCAGGAGTGGCATGGGAAAATTGAACACTTGTCACAACTCCCGTAGACCTGCCTTTCTTTTCTGCCAGTTCGAATATCGTGGTCAGTTTGACTTTAGCACTATTTACACTAACAGCGCTATTATAGGTTTTAACTCCAGTCGCCAAAGCTGTAGCAGAGGCTGCAGAATCAGTTGGGTTTTTTAATACACAATCAAACGATCTCCAAGCTAAGGCTGGATCATATTGATTTCCTGTAGCAGACCATGTAGCCATGGCATATCTTATTGGGAATTTTTCATATACCTGAGAGCCTGTTTTTCCACATTGATACATAGAGGCTGCATCCACATGATTAAATCCGCAGCCATCGGATATAAAAATAATGATATTCTTGGGTACACAGCTTTTTCTTGCACACCCAGATAGGAAGAATAAAATGGAAACAATGACCAAACATGTACTTATTAATCTTAAAAAATTTTTCATAAGCTGTTATACTGCCATATACTAAATGCAAAATCAATACAGGAGTTCTCCCAATTTTTCTAAACTTCTGGAATTTGCAAGAATCAGGTCAGTTGATACGAAAACACGCAGATTTTCCCCAGCGTGGAAAATCTGCTCGGATACAGTCTTCGCTCTCTTCTCCTTAAAGGAGAAGAACCATGCCCGCTCATCCTTGCTCACGGTTTTCTTAATCAATTGACCTGATTCTTTTTAAGGGAAACCAAACCGGACATTTTCACGTTGCTAAGAACCGGACATTTTCATGTTGCCTTGACAGTCCTGCTCCTCTCCCTCGACTTTTATAGCAGGATAAAGTATCCTTGGCAGCTTGGCTGATATGGATATTCCGGTAGAATTTATCAATATAATAATCGCATTTTTTATCACCACTATTGGGGCAACCCTGCAGGGTTCTATCGGATTCGGCCTGGGCCTTATCGGAGTTCCCCTCCTGGTTCTACTCGATCCTGTATTTGTCCCCGGCCCTTTACTGCTGGCAGCCCTCTGTCTTACCCTGCTTATCACTTTACGGGAACATCATGCAGTCAAAGCCCAGGAGCTAAAATGGGCTATTTCCGGCCGGGTTGTAGGTGCTGTAATCGGCGCCGGGATACTGACTATTGTACCCAGGGAGAATATCTCGCTTCTTTTCGGCAGCATGGTACTACTCGCTATCGCAATAACTCTTTCCGGATTCGACCTTTCCCTGAAGCCGGCTAACCTGTTTGTGGCCGGTACATTCTCCGGCCTTATGGGGACGACTTCTGCTATAGGAGGTGCTCCTATGGCTCTTGTTTACCAGCGCCAGAAAGGTGCAAAAATACGGGGAACATTGTCAAGCATTTTTGTTGCCGGAACGATCATTTCCATTACCTCCCTAGCAATAATCGGCAGATTCGGCCAAACAGAGCTTAAAGCTACATTGGTGCTTATTCCAGGAATGATCCTAGGATTTTTTCTCTCAAAACACACCAGCAAGATCCTTGACCGGGGCTTCATCCGCCCGGCTGTGATCATAGCATCCGCTATTTCCGGAATCGTGGTAATACTTCAGAATGTCCTTTGAAACCAGGAGGCAGTTTGCAGGAAAAACTTTATCTGTAATATTTTTTTACACATGTAAACTTTTAAAACCTTAATACCTTTTTACTAATTCTATATCTCATTTATATTCAATGGCTTATCACTTTATCACAGTTGGCATTAATCCTGCATATACCTTAAGTGAGTGTGTTAAATGGAAAGAATAAGTTCAGCTTACAAAAGCAAGACAATATATATGGGGTTGGGAGATTCTCCCTCCTTTTTTCCCCCTGACATATTTCCTGACCCCAAAAAAGAAGGCTGTCCCTCTTTTTTCGCCAAAATCTCCCATTCCCAATAAAAAGAGGGCGGTCTTTTTTTCTAGTTTTTTCTTCTATGAACTAATTTTTTATTAGCTTCTGCTGTCTTATCCTTATCCATTTTTATGAGCTCACGATCATAAGTCATCAACCCGTTTACCTCTATCTCCACATCTGTCGTTTGAGTATAAACTGCGGCAGACAGCCCTTTTTCTATCATCGGCTCAAGCTTTACCAGCAGCTCAAGGTATGCTGTCGTTAGTTCATCCGCGCTTTTAAAGCTGCGGTATCCCCAGTTTTTCTCTTCCTGCCAGGTGTGTCCTGGTACGGGTAGGTCTAAGCCGCCAAACTCACCTAATACAGCAGCCCTTAGTTCCTTCATCTGTCGGGTCCCACACTGACACTACGAGCTGCTGGGGTCCACGTTTTTTTAAAGCACTGGTAATATCAAAAGAAAAAGGGTCATACCCTTCCCTGTGAGTCGCCATTTTTTTACTCTCCGAGCGAGCCGATCTCACAGCATCTGCTTCGTTACAGGGCACTTGCGGTGAAGTACCACAGCTTCATACCCTGTGCCTCGCATCTGCAGCAACCTCGACTCGTGAATAATCCAGGCTAAGTAAATTGAAAATTGCCACCCGAAAAAGACTCATATACCAATCGTTTTATGGATTTCGGCGAGCTGTTCACGGCTGAGAGGAAAAATATACCGTTTGACCTCTTGTGCTTCTCCTTTTAAAACCACGATAGTCGTTCCTTTATCAGCCAGAGAACTAAATATATGGGAACGGTCAACCAGGATGGGAAACCTTACTCCATTGGACTTTCTAAAACCACGGATTTTTTTCTCAACAATCTTAACTGCAACATCTTCAGATTCAGATCCTAGCTTACCGTCAAATATTACCACACCCCACACATTCCGGTCTTGAAATTGATGAGGAAGTGAATAACAGAACTGCAGAAATGATTCAAGGCAAGAAAAACACATAAAATCTCCGAAATCAATTATTAGAAGCAATTGGACTTTTGAAGGCTCCTCCCGCCTGGGTACCGAATTTTCTGAAAAGGAAGTTGTGGCTTGAAAAAGAATCATCACAAGGATCAAACTTGCAACCTTAAAGTATTTCAAAATTATCGCTCCCTTTATTGTATCTTTAGCCTGGATTATTCATGATAGGTCAGGTTAGATGTTTTTTAAATGAAGTTTGAATTTTTTTAAAGTAACTCCGGAATTGGCGCGGGCATAAAGATTATCCCGGCTGTCAAAATAAATGAGATGACTATCTTCCGGCAGGGTAAATGTCATTAGATGCTCTCCTTCCTGATTTAAAACATACACATCCCGGCCTCTATTCTTTGATAAATCCCCGCCAAGCACATATAGTCGCCCCTTACTATCCTGTGCTATAGTTTTATATATGACCTGGACAGGTAGATTTAATCCTCTAATCATCTTTTTCTCTACTTTTTTTCTATCTAAAAGATTCCGGGTCCATATTTTGTTTCCCTCAGCATCAAATTTTTCGATCCGGTCCTGGAATGTATAAGCAAGGTATACATTGTCGTCTGCATCGATCTCCATATTAACCTGGCCCATCATCATATTTTTATTTTTATTCAGATAATTGAACTTTCGCAAGACCTGCCCGGCTTCATTAATAAAATATATGTTTCCTTTCATCAGGACAGATAGATATGTAACTGCAACACATTCATCAGAAATAGCCTTAAATCCGGATATATACTGCCTGCTAGGAATCTTCCTTAAAAAATTTAGGTCCTTATCAAAAACCATAATACCAGGCTCATATTGATCCTTAACATAAACCCGCTCAAGGGAGCAGGAAAGGGCCAGAGGAGCTAAAAACTTCCCTGGGCCCTCCCCTTTCCCACCGGCCTTTCTCAAAAGCCGTCCAGACGGATCGAATTTTTTTAACGAGTAATCCATCATATCAGTCAAATAAATATTCCCATCATCATCAGCAGCAACTCCTGACCACATAAAGATAGCATCATCATCAAGGCTCCCAATACTAAGAACTTCTTCCAGCTCAACTTGGCCCAGCTTGTCTTCTTCTTTTTTCTGAGGCTGACATCCGATCATCAAACCCAAAACAACAATAAATAGTGTCCAGTTCTTAATTTTCATTTTATTCGCCTTATTTTAATGACGGCTGCCATTATCATTTTTTCTCGCCTCAATTATTTTTCGATATATTTGATGCAAAACAGATATCCAGTTCCACAATATAAAAAATCCATCCCATATATTGTGGATATAAATGTATTCATACAGAGTTGAAACGCTCTTTCGCATGAGCGGGCTTCAAGCATGGGCGCTCCATAAGTAACAACTAAAGCAAGAAACAAAATAGTTATCACAAATACTTTTTTATTTTTGATAATATTCCTCATAATTTTCTCCCTTTAATTGCTATGCTTTCATGTAATACGCCAAACACCAGGAATAACCCGATAAACATGCTCCAGCTCCTGCTACAACCGATGCTGGTGCCAATATTACCCCAATTACGCCAGGAAAGATTAAGCTTGCCCCGCATCTTGCCACCGCCTTCTCGCAAATCCCACCGGATAAATAGTTAGGAGCAACAGACATAGTAACAATGCCTAAGACAAGGACAATCGCTCCGAGTTTCTTTTTGATTGATTTTTTGTTTTTATTCATTTAAACCTCCTGATATCAAAATCAATTGCAACTTTTATGCCATTAGATATAGTTTTAATAAAATACTCTTAACTTACTGATAACATTGGGGCTGCAAAGCTTTATTTTAAGGATTGGGATATAAAAGATAATGTCTGATGTTTACTAAAGTTTACTATCTGAAACTTCTAAGGAAACTACTGTTAACTGGATTTTCTTACAGAATTAAAAGCCGCCAAGCGTTTAAGGATTTTTTCCCTACCCATAATCTCAAGGACATCAAAAATTCCCGGGCTTACTCTCGTTCCCAGGACCAGAACCCGAGTTGCATGGATCAATAAGGCAGGCTTGATCCCTTCTTTTTCAGCCCGGCTGCGTAAAGCCTGTTCCAGGGGTAATGCTTTGAAACTTTCTAATCCTATAAGGTCATCCCTAAACTGGGCAAGTAATTCTCCTAAGCGTTCATCCTTAAGATATTTTTTTACAGCTTTGCTTTCATAGGAAAAATCATCTGAGATAAAAGGTAAAGCTCTGTCAGAAAAATCTTCAATCTTCCGGCTGCGCTCTTTTAAAAGTCCTATCAGTTTAATAAACCAAGGCCGCTTTTCAGTCTCCAAGGCTTGCTGCCACAGCCCTTTTTCCTGCAGCACTGCCTTTACCAAAGGAAAAAGCTCCTCAGCACTTTTATCTGAAATAAGCTGGCCATTGATCCACTCCAATTTGGAAATATCAAAGACAGGGCTGCCCTGGCTGCGTTTATCCAGGTAAAATTTCTCAATAATTTCGACTCGGGAATAAACCCGCTCTTCCCCCGGATCCCAACTCATCTGGACCAGGTAATTAAATAGAGCCAGGGGTAATATCCCCATCTCCCGGAACTGAAGTACAGAGGTAACTCCATGTCTTTTACTCAATTTTTTCTTGTCCGGGCCAAAAATAAGTGACTGATGTGCAAATTCCGGCGGAGAAATACCTAAAGCACGGTAGAGCAAAATCTGTTTGGGGGTATTCGATATATGGTCATCCCCCCGAATTATATGGGTTATCCCAAGGTCGATGTCATCCACTACAACAGAAAGATGGTAGGTAGGAAAGCCATTACTGCGGAGCAAAACAAAATCTTCGATATTTTTACTTTTCACAGTTATAGGGCCATGGATAAGGTCTTTGTACAACACATCTTCATCAGGAACTTTAAAGCGGACTGCTTTGGAGCTTCCTTCTGAACATAAATAGGCAGCCCCTTTTTTTACCAGTTCTGCTGCTTTTTCCTGATAGAGCTTTAGCCTTTGTGATTGAAACACGGGTTTTTCGTCCCAATCAAGGCCCAGCCACTTCAATCCTGCGAAGATCCCCTCTGTCATTTCCTCGGAAGACCGTTCAAAATCCGTATCTTCGATGCGAAGGATAAAGCTCCCCCCATTATGCCTGGCAAATAACCAATTATAAATGGCTGTCCTGGCAGCGCCGATATGGAGATGGCCAGTCGGGCTTGGAGCAAACCTTACTCTAACCATTTTTCCAAGTTGAAATATAGCACAATAAAAGCAGGAAAAACAGTAAATTCAGAAAAAGCAGGAAAGACAGAAACATCAGGAGTTTGTACAATAAATTCAAATTAATCATTGACTCATCATCAATAAAGTAATATAAATTTAAAGGTATTATACGAGGATTCTTTAACCAAACCGAGGTTTAAAAGATTGTCAGAGTCAACAAAAATTACCTTTGAAAATAACATCCTGATTCTTAACAGCAATGTTAAAGAATCTGAATTAATTAAAAAATTATCCGGCCCAAAAGGAAGAGTATTTACATCATTAAGTATAGAAAAGACAATAACCCTCCTGGAAAACACAAACTTCAATGTCGCAATAATCGATGCTTCCATGGCGCATTATTCCCAACTAAAAGGATTATTTCGGGAAATAACCAGTATCATTATCACCGGGTTGCCTCAACCTGAACTTACATCAATTGTAAATGAGTGGCCCCGAAACAATCACGTTGATATGATCAGCACAATATGCCTCAGGGATAATAACACCTCATTTATACTTGCCTTAGATATGGCAATCAAACATTCCCTTCTCATCAAAAAATTAAAATCACTAAGCCATTCTCATGAACAAAACAAAGCCGAGTTAAAAGAAGCCTTATCCCAGATAGCAGAGATCAAAAACTTTATTAAAAATTCGGCATTAAAAGAGCTCGAAAAAAGGATCTCGATCGAAACCAATTACATCTGGCTAAAAAAGGAAAAACAAAAAATTGAAGATCTCCTGATAAAACTGTACGGGGCAAATGACATTACCAGCCTTATTGATATTGTATTTGACATTAAAGATCTGGTTCAGGCTAGAGGAATTTCTTTTTATATTATAGATAAGGACGGAACGAAAAGAGAGTACTTGAAACCTCTAATCTGGAACAATCATATCCCCTCTCATGAAGACCTAAGTGATCTGAGTGTAAGCCTTGATTCTGAAGATTTTGCTGCTGATACTGCTTTAAGTAAATGTGCTATAAGTACTTCAAAATTTGAATTTGATAACAGGCTGTCTTCCCGCTATGTTAATTTTTTAAACTATTCCTTAAATAGCATACTCTGTGTTCCTATTAAACACGATAAGGATATCATAGGTATATTGGAAGTCTACAACAAGACAAAAAATGGGAATTTGCAAAAAGATGGATTTTCTAAAGAAGACCAAAAAATCCTACACAAATTATCTGAACATATATCTATCGCTATAAATAAATTAAACCTGATTCAATTCGATGCTCTTACCGGCTTACTTCGGCCGGCCCCTTTCCTTGAAAAAGTTCTTCACAAATTAGGATCGGAAAATAAGCGACACGAAGAAAATCCTACTTATTCTCTTGTTATGGGGGATGTGGACTGGTTTAAGTACTATAATGACCGCAATGGACACGAAGCTGGAAATACAACACTTCGTGAATTAGCCGAAATATTAAAATCCTCTGTCCGAGAAGAAGACATTATTTGCCGGTATGGAGGGGAAGAATTTTTATTTTTTCTACCTTCTATTAAAAGCAAAGAAGAATCATTAATTTTTACTGACAGGGTTAAAACAAACATTGAGGATAATTATTTTAAAAACCAGGAATCTCAGCCCAAAAACAACTTGACGATGAGCTTTGGCATCACAAATTTTTCAAAAGATGAATCTTCAGACTGGAAAAATATGCCCTTAACAAAATTAAAATATTTTATTAATGAAGCAGATAAAGCCTTACTTGAAGCTAAAGGAAATAGAAACTCAATCCTTTATTCAACCAAAGATTCAGTTGAAATAAGAGATAAAAATAAAATTTGTATATTTCAAGACTTACCGGAAGCAAAATCAGAAAAACACTTTCAGGACATTTCTCCTGAAAAACAAAATTTTGAAGAAAAAAGGAAACATCCCCGTTATTACACTTCAGCCTCTCTCATCAGCCGGAACGGCTTTGAAATTCAGGTTACTGTGACAATAAACCTGAGCCTGGGAGGTGCAAAAATATTTTCGGAAAAACAATTCCCTCCCGGTAAAAAACTCGATATCATTGCAATATTAGGAAAAACCGCACTTGAATGTAAAGGATATGTGGTTTATTCAAAGAAGAAGGAACCAAATCTCCCCTCCTATCATTCGGGCTTGAAATTTTCAGAATTATCGTTAAATGGCAGGCAGGTCTTAAGAGATTATCTATCTTCTATTTCCCCCACCCAAAAAACTACATTCAATTAAAAGCAGGTTTTTTTCTGTCTTATTTCACAGCTATCTTTAACTCTTGAATAATTGATTCCAGATATTTATCGGGAGGAGTTATTCTCTCAAAATATTTATCAATTAATTCTTTAGCAAACTCATCAAAAGAATTAAAGTCATCCTGATTACTCCAATTTTTCATACTGACATCTTCAAGAATAGTCCTAACAGCATCAATGTTGATAATATCTTTGGTAAATTCAGGTAAAAAATCATTATTTTTCTCATACATCCTTATAGTACTCAGCATAAGCTTACGGATTATTTCCTGATGCTGAATGATTTCTTGTTTAATAAAGAATTGTTCTTTGGGGGATTCATTTTGAGCAATCTTGACATACAACTTTTTAGCTTCATCTACCCGATTTTTTATAGAAGCTACAATATATTCAACATCTAGACTTGTATTCTCTTCGTTTTCAAAATAGGATACTTCCCCAGCTTCTCCATCGCCTCCAGATTTCCGGTATTTACTCAGCACAGTATAAAGTTCTGACTTCTCTATGGAAGAAATTTCCTGATTCCCAGCAACATCTTGTTCTTCTGCCTTTTCTATTTCTTCTTTATTTTCTAGCACTTCATCCAGTTGATCTGACTCAAATTGAATAATCTCAGGTTCTGATTTTTCTTCTTCCTTTTCATCCAGTTCTTCTTTTTCCTCTTTTTCATCCCCTTGGCTTTCTTCGAGCAGCTCTTTTATCTTCTGTAGCTTTTTCAGCTCATAATTAATCTCTAAACTAGCATTATCATCTCCGGTCAGTTCAGGTAATTGAGGGACAATTCCATATTTTTCCTCAAGGTCATTTTTAAGGTCGCCAATTTTTTCATCAGCATTTTTATTGATTTCGTCAATTTTTTGGTTTAATTCCCCTACCCTATTTAATTCCTCAAGAGTCTGGCCTGTCTTTTCCTCTATTTCCCTCTGAAAATTTAAAGCTTTGTCCAAATGTTCTTTTATCTTTTCTTTAATTTTTTCTTTTTCATCTTCGATTTCAGCTAGAATACTCTGATGTGAAATTAAAGCTTCTTTTTCCGCTGCAATTTCCTTATTGAGCTGATCTTTTCTTACCTCGGCTTCTTCTTTTTCTTTATTTATCCTATCTTCAAGTTCTCTTTCAATATCATCTTTTTTCTTTTTTAGAATCTCTTCCAGTTTCTGTTCTATCTCTTCAATTATCGAGGCTGAACTTTTCTGAAAATTATTGTTATCATCCATTTTGATCTCCTTAATCCTTTAAATTAATCAGAGCAATACTTTTTGCATTTATTTTAATTTTCTTGTGCATATGATGACAAAAACTTAAAAATTATTCAATACCCCTTTAAGACGAATCACACGGCTATATTTAGCCCTCTTTTCTCACCCCTAAAGAGGATGGCTTAAAGGCAGGAAATTCAGAAAAAGCAGTTGATTTACTCCATTTGCAATTTTCTATTTTCCATTCCAATTTTTTTTCTCTTCTCACTATCTGGAGTTCCCTCCCATTTTTTGACAAAAGAGCGGTAAAAAGAATCAGGTCAATTGATTAAGAAAACCGTGAGCAAGGATGAGCGGGCATGGTTCTTCTCCTTTAAGGAGAAGAGAGCGAAGACTGTATCCGAGCGGATTTTTCACGCTGGGGAAAATTCGCGTGTTTTCGTATCAACTGACGTGATTCTTGCTTAAGGCTCAAAAACTTAAAAAAAATGGGGGAACTTCTCATTTTCTATTTACTATTCACAGATTAGTTAGTATTATTTGCCTGGAGAAAATATATGGCCGCCCAAAAAAGAATATTACTTATTGGAAAAAACAATAAGCAGAGCAAATATCTCTCAAATTTTTTAGTAAATAAATCAGTTAAAATCGATGAAGCAGAATCTTATAACAATGCTACAATTAAACTTCTTAGCTTAAATAATTACACTCTTGTCCTAATTTGTTTCACCGTATTTAATGCCAATACTCTGAGTATCATTCATAATATAAAATCATTCAATCCACATTTGGGAATAATGCTGTTAACAAATCTTAAAAAGCCCGACCTTCCGGTATCTCTTTTAGATAAGGGCATGATCGACCATGTTTCCAGCCCGGATAACCTGGCAAGCATCTATGCCGCCCTTAATAACGAATCAAAAAAGAAGGCGCTGGTCCAAAAAAATATAACCTATGAAAAACAATTTAATATATATAAACACGAACATCAAAAAAACATCAGAAAAACTTTATATCTGGAAGAAATTTATGACTCTACCTTAGAAAACCTAATGACTGCCCTTGATCTTCGGGATGTAGAAACTTTCGGCCACTCCCAAACAGTAGCAAAATACAGCCAGGGGCTTGCCAGCCTCCTCGGGATTAAAGACAGGGAGACTATGACCAATATAAAAAAAGGTGCTCTTCTTCATGATATAGGTAAAATCGCTATCCCGGATTCAATTCTTAAAAAGCCCGGTGCTCTCTCACCCCCAGAATGGGAAAAAATCAAACGGCACCCTTCCCTCGGCTTTGGATTAATAAAAGAAATAAAGCTGGTCAAAGAAGTTGGGAATATTATTCTGTATCATCATGAAAGATATGACGGCAAAGGATATCCCAAACAGCTTAAAAATACAAAAATACCATCAGAGGCAAGGATCTTTGCCCTGGCAGATGCTCTAGATGCTATCACCTCGCACCGGCCCTATAGAGAAGAAAGAACCTTTTCTTATGCAAAAAAAGAAATCCAGAAACATTCCGGCACCCAATTCGACCCAGAAGTAGTAGAGGCCTTCTGTTCTTTTCCTTTAGAAAAATGGGAAAAATTCCGTTTCGAAACCACTAAGGTCATGCCTTTTTTTGAAGACATGATGCAGGTCAACCAGTGAAAAGCAGTAAAAGCTGAAAATGGTAAATGGTGAATAAAACAGGGAAAGGCAGGATTAAATTCTGATTTATTTGCAGGCAGAGCCTGCTGCTTCATCTCTTCCGTGCTGTAAAAACCCGGGGAATTCCATTCAGGTCGCTAAAACATGAGATCTTTTCCCACTCTTTGCCAAAAAGGGTCCGTACCGATTTATCCTGCCCGAATCCGATCTCAAATATGAGATATCCGCCGGTTTTTAGGAATACAGCTCCCTCATTAATTAATTTTTCTATCACCTCAAGGCCGGTCTCTCCTGCAACCAGTGCTTTTTTCGGTTCATGATCTCTAATCCCCCTGTCAAGATTTCCCCAATCTTCTCTGGCCACATAAGGCGGATTGGAAATAATAAAATCACATTTTCTAACCAGCCCCAGCTTTTTCAACGGCTTATACAAATCCCCGCAGAACAAGGTAATTCCTGATATACCCTGGAGTAAAATATTTGCCCTGGCGATAACCAACGCTTTTTTAGAAATATCCGTGGCATAGATCTTAGCTCTTCCTAACTCCTTAACCAAGGAAATTGCTATATTCCCACAACCTGTTCCAATATCTGCAATTATTTCCTCTCCCCCTTTTGAAAGTTCAATTGCTTTTTCGACAAGCAACTCAGTTTCCGGCCTTGGAATCAGAACTCCTGGCCGCACCTTATAAGAGAGTGACCAGAATTCTTTACGGCCAGTCAAATATGCCGACGGTACACCAGTGAGGCGTTTTTTAACCATACGCAAGTACTTATTTTCCTGGGCAGAAGATAGGAGAACACCCGGTTCTGAGTAGAATTTTTCTTCAGATAACGAAGCTGAAGCAAAAAACAGTATTTTTGCTTCAAGAGAAGAATGCGACAGGTCTTTTAAAAGAACTTTCCCCTTTTGCAATATTTCCTGAGCACTTTTCACTACATGCCATAATCCTCAAACCCGATTTTCTCTCGCCTCGCCCATCATTTTGCTCTGAAAATAGATAACTAGCGCATCTACGATCTCATCCAGATCCCCATCTAAGATATTTTCCAATTTATGCAGTGTCAAGTTTAGGCGATGATCAGTAACCCTTGACTGAGAAAAATTATATGTCCTGATCTTCTCGCTCCTTTCTCCTGTCCCAACCTGGGATTTCCGGTTTTGTGAGATCTCTTTCTGCTGTTCTTTCTGCGCAATATCAAGCA
>CBFDDY010000017.1:0-16887 GCA_965603705.1 uncultured bacterium
TAGCTGCATAAAATTCCCTACAAAATTGTAGAATTCCCTACAAAATTGTAGGTTTACTATAAAAAAAATATTTAGGGAAGAAAAGCACCGCCTAAGTAGTCTAATTATAATAGTTTTAAACCTGAATTATTCATAAAAAGTGCCAATGATTAAATTAGTATTTGTTTTTTTTTGATTACATCGCAAACAAAATACCTATTGTTATGTCTTAGGAATCAGTGTAAAATGTTGATTTGAAAAGATGTGTCATACATATTGATATTTTTTGTGAATAGTTCAGGTTTATAATAAATAGCAGAAAAGAGGAAGATTTAATACGCGCCTCCGTCTAAATTGTGTATGGAGGTTATAAAGTTGAATTTTTATGGACGAAAAAGAACTGATCCGGCAGGCCGCAGAAGGCAGCGAAGAGGCCTTTGGTGTATTGGTAAAGAAATACAGGACAAAAATGTTTAACTTAGCTTACAGCCTGACACGCAACCGGGAAACAGCTGATGATGTAGCCCAGGAGGTCTTTATCAAGGCCTATATATCTATCTCAAAATTCAAATACAAGTCCTCGTTTGGAACTTGGCTTTACCGGATAGCTGTTAATGCTGTAAAGGATTATTTAAGAAAAGAAAGCAGGATAAATAAAATATCCTTTGATGAAAGATTAGCTTCTCCGGATATACAGGAAGATGAAGTTGTTATAAAAGAAGAAGAGTTGGAAGCAAAGCGCAGGAAAAAATTATTGCACAGAGCCATTCAGGCACTTCCGGAAAAACACCGGACCATCCTTACCTTAAGAGACATTCAGGGGGTCTCGTATAAGGAAATAACCGGCATCCTTAATATTTCTCCCGGAACAGTTGATTCGCGCCTTTACCGGGCCCGGAGAATGTTAAGAAAAGAAGTTGCTTGTTTAACAAGCCATGCAGGAGGGAGCCATGAGATGTAAAAAAGCGGAAAAATATCTTCTCAGGTCCTTTGACGACCGGCTGAGCCGGGAAGAAAAGGATAGACTGAACACCCACCTTAAGAAATGTCCTCTCTGTCAAGAAAGATGTAGAGAATATCAAAGCATGCTGCAGACGCTGCGGTCTGATGATTTTCCGGAACCCAAGCCCTATTTCTGGGAACGCCTCCAGCCCAGGTTAAAAGAAGAGAGAAGGTATGGGCCCTGGCTATTATGGAAACTGTGGGGCATACGCACTCTTCCGGTTTCTCTGCTCTTAATTGCTGCCCTTACAGTTAGTGCTCTGTTTTTTCTGCCGGCCCAACAGGAAGAACTCAGCCAGTCAGGAATTCTGTTGCGCAATCAGAATCCATTTGAAGAATCACTGCCGCTGCTGGCAGAAGAAGGGGTCGAAAATCCCAATATGATGCTGATTTTCACCTCCCTTAGCGAAACCAGCAGTTCAAGGAGATACATCCCATGAAAAATAATTATAAATTCTGGATAGTTTTGTCTTTTCTCGTTGTTTTTGTTGCAGGAATTTTTAGCGGAGTAATCATAGAAAAAAAATTCCTGTCTAAAAAATCGGAGAAGACTTTCAGAAAACACACAATAAATGAAAGGCAGCGGATACACTTCCCGACCCTGGACGATATGGCCAAGGAACTGGAACTCACCAGCCAACAGCAGGAGAAAATTCAGGAAATCTTTGACAATAATGAAGAAAGGTTAAAAACATTAAGCCAGGAAGTGAGAAAACAATTTATATCAATGAGGGCTCAATTTATGCAGGAGATAAAAAGCGTTCTTGACCAGGATCAGACCGTTAGGTTTGATGCTATGATCGAAAAATACCTGTCTCAACGCAAGGAACAGATAGAAAGGAGAAAGAATCGCTCTAATAATCCGCAAAATGAACAAGGAGAAAAAAAATGAAAAAGAAGATCATTATCAGTGTAATCATTATTATAGCTGTGGCTGTTGTTCTAAAGCTAACCGTTTTTAAGGGCGGCAACGGAACTGAGATCGGCTACCAAAAAGAAGCTTTACAAAAGGGCACCATACAAGCTCTGGTGGATACAACCGGCACTCTTAACCCAGTAACTACGGTAGATGTAGGAAGCCAGGTGTCAGGAAAGATCCTTGAGATCTTTGTTGATTTTAACACCCAGGTAAAAGCTGGAGAGGTCATCGCTAAGATCGACCAGGAGCTCTTTATAACCAGAGTCAATCAGGATAAAGCCAATTATCAAAGTGCTGAAGCCTCGCTGGAAAAATCAAATGTTAGCCTCGCGAACACTAAAAAACAGATGGACCGTGCCTTGGAGCTTTATAAAAAAGACCTTCTTTCTGATGAAGAAAAAGAAGCAGTGGAAGCATCCTTTTACAGCGCTAAATCCGATCTGCAGTCAGCTCAGGCGGGGCTCGCACGGGCAAAATCACAACTTGATTCCAGCAACGTCGACTTAGCCTATACAGTCATCAAGTCCCCTGTAGATGGGGTTGTAATCAATCGTGCTGTCAATGTAGGGCAAACGGTAGCAGCCAGTTACCAGGCTCCCCTTTTATTTCAGATTGCCAATGACCTGAGCAAAATGCAGGTCGAATGCAGTGTGGATGAGGCCGATATTGGAAAAGTTAAGGAAAGCCAGGAGGTAAGCTTTACGGTTGATGCTTACCCGGATGATAATTTTGTTGGCACCGTAAAACAGGTTCGCTACTCTCCTGAGGTCATCTCGAATGTTGTTACTTATACTACGATCGTAGAAGTCGATAATCCGGAAATAAAACTGCGCCCTGGGATGACAGCTACAGTATCAATAGTAGTAGGCGAAGCCAAAAATAAGCTGCTTGTCCCTAATACAGCTCTCAGGTTTAATCCTCCCCAGGAAGTACTGACGGCTGTTTTTACCGAGATGCGCAATAAAAGACAGGCTGAACAGGGCCAATCCGCCTCGGGTGATAATTCAGGATCTCAAACAGCAGCGCAAAAATCAGCTCCCTCCAACCATCAATTTACGGGAGGTCAAGGCGGCGGTATGAGAATGCAAGACATGGCCCGCGTCTGGGTCGAAGATGAAAAAGGTAGGCTTAAAATGATTTTTATTCAAACCGGAGTAACTGACAATATTTATACTGAGATAATCTCAGACAGCCTGAAAGAAGGGCAGGAAGTCATCACTGGAGAAGGGACTGCAGACAGCAACTCCCGCAGGAACGATGTCCGGAGAATGATGAGGTTCATGCGCTAAAGGAGAATAAAAATGAACAGCAATAATGTGCTTATAAAAATGGAAGACCTGACCAAGACCTATCAGGTTGGGGAAACCCAGGTTAGAGCTCTGCGAGGTATATCCTATGAGATCCGTAAAGGAGACCTGCTGGCGATCATGGGGCCTTCAGGTTCAGGCAAGTCAACCTTGATGAATATCATCGGCTGCCTGGACAAGCCTACAAACGGCAGATATTTCTTAGACAGTAAAGAGGTCTCGACTTATAACAAAAACCAGCTGGCTGGAATCCGGAACAGCAAGATCGGATTCGTTTTTCAGACTTTTAATCTTTTAGCCCGGACTACTGCCCTGGAAAATACAGAGCTACCTCTTTTATATTCCAATACCCCCACTCGGGAAGCCAAAAAACTTGCCATGAAGGCGCTGGCGCAGGTGGGTCTGGAAGGGAGAGAGCTCCACAAGAGCAACCAGATGTCTGGAGGAGAAAGGCAAAGAGTCGCCATAGCCAGGGCCCTGGTTAATAGCCCCTCCCTGATCCTGGCGGATGAACCGACCGGAAACCTGGATACTAAAACCGGCAATGAAATCATGGGCGTTTTTAAACGGCTTAACCGGGAGAAAGGCATCACAGTTATCCTGGTGACCCATGATCCGGAAGTTTCTACAATTGCTGAAAAAGTGATGCATATTCGGGACGGCCTCATTGAAAGTTTAGAATAGGAGTTATTATGAATATCTTTCGAACCATTAAAATAGCATTAATGGCTTTAAGCCGGAATAAGATGCGCTCTTTTCTTACTGCCCTGGGTATTATTATTGGAGTAGGCGCAGTGATTGCCATGGTTAGTATCGGCCAGGGAGCAAAGGCTGAAGTAGAAAAAAGGTTCAGTGAGATGGGCACAAATCTGCTTTTTGTCCGCCCCGGAAGCCGCTCCTATAGGGGCAGACACGGCGGCAGCAGTAGCTATGAGAACCTGACTGAAGCCGATGCTGAAGCCATCCTGGAAAACTGTGATGCTGTAAATTATATATCTCCCAATGTCAACTCCCGGGCCCAGATCATTTACCAAAACAAAAATTGGAACACAAGCATCTACGGGACCGGACATGACTATCCCATCATCCGGAACTGGGCGGTCGAAGAGGGTGAGTTTTTCAGCGAACAGCATGTAAAATCCGCTCAGAAAGTCTGTATCCTGGGAAGGGAGGTAAACCAGAATCTGTTTGAAGGGGCAAATCCCCTCGGGCAGATCATCCGCATGAATAAAATTCCCTTCCGGGTTATAGGCACTATGGAATCTAAAGGCGAATCCGGAGGCTGGTTCAACCGGGATGATGTGATATTTATCCCCTATACAACCGCTCAAATGCGGCTGCTGGGGATCGACCACATCCAATCTGTGGATGTTTCCGCTGTTTCTATGGAAAGAAGCGCTGAAGCCATGGCCCAGATCGAAGAAATACTCAGAATAAGACACAAGATCGCTCCCGGTGCTGAGGATGACTTTAATGTGAGAAATATGTCGGACATTGCTGAAGGGGCCTCTGAGGCGACGGCGATCCTTACTATACTCCTGGGCGGAATAGCCTCGATATCTCTGCTAGTAGGCGGGATCGGCATTATGAATATCATGCTGGTCTCAGTGACCGAGCGTATCCGCGAGATTGGCATTCGCATGTCAATGGGAGCCCGGGAAAAAGACATCCTTTATCAGTTCCTTACCGAAGCTATTGTGTTAAGCACTTTGGGAGGGCTGCTGGGAATAACCCTGGGGGTTGGCAGCTCGCAGCTGATCTCTCATTTTGCCGGCATGACCACAATGGTTTCATTTGGATCTATTGCCCTGGCGTTTATTTTTGCCGCCTCAGTCGGGATCTTTTTTGGTTTTTATCCGGCCCGCAAAGCTTCGAAACTGGATCCCATAGATGCCTTGAGGTATGAATAATCAAAACTGCCGGATATAAAGGCGCTAAATTGCAACAAAAATTAAATAGAAGAAGTAATACAATTAAGCATATTCTACAGATTAAAAGGAGGATATAATGCGCAAAATAGGAATCTTGATTCTGCTCATTTTTTGTATAACCCTAACGGTCCAAGCACAAAATGAAGAAAAAACACTTTCCCTTTCCTTGGGGAATTGTATTGTTAAAGCCATGGAAAACAATCTCGGCGTAGCCATAGAAGTGCTGAGCCCAGAACTGGCCGATATTGCTGTGGCCCAGGCTGGTGAAAAATTCATGCCTTCATTATCATTAAATTTTAGCAAATCAGACCAAAACCAGGCTTCATATTCCTGGCTTGATGCTTCCGGCCAACTTCAGTCAACTAACACTGATTATTCCATGCAGGTCGACCAACAGATACCGACCGGGGGAAATTTGTCTATAAGGATCAACAGTTCCATGTATGATACCAATAGAACAGGGGTGACCATCAACCCCAGTTATAGAAGCCGACTCACATTCAATTTCAGCCAGCCTTTACTTAAAGACTTTGGTCCCAAGATGAGCCGGAAGGATATAATCGTGGCAAAAAACAACCTGATGATCTCGGAGAAGGATTTTAAAAAAGCCATTCAGGATACGGTCTACAATGTAGAGGAAGCCTATTGGAATCTCGTTTATGCTATTGAGGACCTTAAAGTCAAACAACAATCTTTACATCTGGCAGAGGACCTGCTGGCTAAAAACAGGCGGGCTGTGGAAGTCGGCACAATGGCCCCTATTGAAATAATCAATGCCCAGGCAAGCGTTGCTCAGCAGGAGGCGAATATTCTGGCAGCTGAAGCTCAGGTTAAAAACAGCGAGGACAGGCTGCGGACTATCATTAACCTGGCAGCTGATAATCCTCAGGCAGGGATTATTGAAATCATACCAAAAGACACCCCCGTTTATGAAAACAGGGATATAAAGCTGGACGAGGCCCTGAGTATTGCCATGCAAAACCGTCCTGACCTGCAATCTGCCCGCTTAGGCCTTAAAAATAATGCACTGGACTTAAGTTATGCTAAAAACCAGCTGCTTCCCAATTTAAGTTTCACAGCTGCCTATTGGAGCCCAGGGGTTTCCGGAGACAGGCTTATCTACCCTCCAGGTTTTCCTTTTGGGGACCCAATTGATGTAATTCCCGGCGGAATTTCTGATTCAATCAAGGATGTGTTTGACTTTAGATATAAAAACTGGTCGGTAGGATTAACTCTTGATTTTCCCATAAGTAATATTCTATCAAGGGCATCCTATGCCCAGGCAAGCGTAAATCTGGAACAAGCCAAGCTCAGGCTTAAAGACCAGGAACAACAGGTGTTTACTGATATAAAAATCGCGGTTAGAAACGTTGAGACAAGTTACAGGCAGACTCAGGCACTCCAGGCTGCTCGCAAACTGGCAGAGAAACAACTTGAAGCTGAAGAAGAAAAACTCAAGGTCGGGCTTACTACCAATTATTTTGTGCTGCAGTACCAGAGAGACCTCTCCAATGCCCGGTCCCAGGAGCTTCAGGCTGTAATTAATTATAATCTGGCCCTGGCCCAGCTTAATCGTGACCTGGGGATCAGTCTTAAAGAGAAAAACATTCAAATAGAAGACATGATCGGATATTAATATCCTGAACTGTTCATAAAAAATGTCGATGTTTCAGATAATACGCGAATAATCCAGGATAGTACTTAGAAAATGAAGAAGTTATTTAAGTTACTGCTGATTACTATAGTTTTTTTTAACCAGGCCGCTCTCCTTACGGCCGAAACAACAAATGCCACTTACTGCATAAAGGCTGCGGAATTATCTCCGCCACCTGAGATAGACGGCAAGCTGGATGACGCTTTCTGGGAAAACGCGGTTGTCTTGGCCAGCTTCACTCAATACCAGCCCAAAGAAGGAGCTGAGCCTTCGGAGAAAACAGTCGCCTATGTAGGTTATGACAAGGAAAATCTTTATATTGGAGTCCGCTGTTTTGATTCCGCCCCCAATGCAATTCGGGCCAGCCTTACTAAGCGGGACAGCGTCTATGGCGATGACGAGATCACAATTTACCTCGATACATTCAATGATAAAAAACGTGCCTTTGCTTTTCAAGTCAATCCCTACGGTGTCCAAACAGACGGGATTTATAACGAGACAAGGCGCCGGCACAGAGGAGGAGGGGGATTTAACCAGATTGACAAAAACTGGGATACGTTTTTCCTTACGGATGCTAAAATAGATGATGAAGGATATTCAGTCGAACTATCCATCCCCTTTAAAAGCCTGCGGTTCCCTAATGCCGATTCCCAGGTTTGGGGGCTTCAGATCAAACGGGATATCCGCAGGAAAAACGAAGAGATCTACTGGCATCCCCGCTCCCGGGATGTCAACGGGTTCCTGGCCCAAATCGGCGAACTGCAAATTGAAGGATCCCTTGAAAAGGGAAATAATTTTGAAGTTATGCCAGTACTTACAGGAATGCTGGAATCAGGTGAAAAATTTTCTCAGGAACCAAGCCTAAATCTCAAATACGGCATAACTTCAAATTTGACTGCAGATCTGACCTTTAATCCGGATTTCAGCCAGATTGAAGCTGATCTGCCGAAAATCGATGTCAATCAGAGGTATGACCTATATTTTGCGGAAAAACGCCCCTTTTTTCTTGAAGGCAAAGATTTTTTTGACACCCCTATTGAGCTGGTCTACACCCGCACTATCGATAATCCTATGTGGGGAGGCAAGGTAACAGGCAAGATAGGAAAAACCACGATCGGATATTTAAGTGCTTATGATAAAGCTCCCGGGGATATTAACATCCCGTTTGCTTCGGATACACCGGAACAGGCAAACGGGCGGGGATTAGTAAATATCTTTCGCCTTAAGCAGGACATTTTTCAGGAATCTTATGTTGGCTTTATTTTTTCCGACAAAGAAACAGGGGATTCCTGGAACTCGATCAATCAAAATTACAATCGGGTTGCCGGGATTGACGGTCATTTTAAGTTTAAAAAATATTACCGTTTCGCTTTCCAGGCAATCGGCTCTTCCAGTAAGGTGGAAGATCAAAAAACAGATATCGTGCCGGCCCTGAATTTCAGCTTGAGCCATGCTTCCCGGCATTGGAATATTTCTGCGGAATATAACCATATACCGGAAGATTTTGAAGCTTCGACCGGTTATATCCGTCGTAAGGATATCCGCCAGATAAGGACCCGGTTGGGGTATAATATCCTCCCCCAGAATGATTTGGTCGTATCCATCCAGCCTTCTATAGAATACCGGCGGGCCTACGATTTTAACAATATCCTGACTGATGATGAGATCCAGATCGGAGGCATTATTACCGGCTGGAGAGGTTCTTTTTTCTGGGGGGGTTACACAACTGAACTTGAACGCTACGAGGGAATTGATTTTAAACGCCAGGGTATCCGATTGAGTATTAACTCTCAGCCACTTGCCTGGTTAAGCGGCAATATATCCTATTCAGCGGGAGATTCGATTTACTACTCAGACGATCCTTATCTAGGCTATAAAAGCTCTATCGGAGTAAGAACCACGCTGAAACCTTTGTCCAACCTGCGTATTTATTACAGCTTGAATAATGACACATTTTCAAAAAGCAAGGGCGGAGAAAGAGTATATCGCATTAATATTTTTAGCCAGCGGATAAGTTACCAGCTAACCCGGACAATCTCTTTCCGGCTTATAACCGATTACAATGATTATGACAAAGACATTTATAACAGTCTCCTCTTCAGCTACCAATACCGTCCTGGGACTGTGTTCTTCTTAGGCATGGATGACAGCCGGGAACAGAATGAGGCGGGAATATTCGCCAGGACAGGCCGCTACTATTTTATAAAATTTTCCTACTGGTGGCGGATGTAATAGAAGAAGCAGGAGCCTTAAGCAAGAATCAGGTCAGTTGCTACGAAAACACGCGGATTTCTTAATCAATTAACCTGATTCTTGCTTATTGCCCTGATTCTTAGAATAAATGGGGGAACTCCTGGAATTATTTTGTTTTTTTATTCCTACTTTGTTGATATAATATGTAGTTATGAAAAAGATCATAGCTGCATTTTCAGTGCTTGTGTTTCTGTTTCCTGCCATCCTTCTTTCGGAAGCAAAGAATGAATTCGATCTAAAAGAGCTCATCCAGATCGGCCTTGCAAATAATCTTCTTATTTCGGCGCAGCTGCGGGCGATAGAAGCAAAAAAAGCCTCGTATGCCTCCTCAAAAAGATTAATTAATCCTGAGGTAGAATTAGTTGCGGGAAAAGCCAAAGCATATAACGGGATTGAAAAAAGAAATACCGGGGGATTAAGAATAACTCAACCTATCGAAAATCCTTTTAAAAGGCACTACCGGATTCAGGCGCGAAAAAATGACTGGGAAGCAGCGGAATATCTATACAAATACAACCGGCTTGAAATAGGATTCTTTATAAAGACCCAATTTTACCAGTTGCTTATGCTGGAAGAGAACAAAGGCATAGCACAGAACAATCTCAAATCCATCCAGGATATGCATAAGCTGATCCAAAAAAGAGCGGAACTTGGCGAAGTTAAAGAATTGGAGGCTATCAAACTTTATGTAGAAATCCTAAAAGCCCGCAAAGAACTAAGCCGTCTCAAAACAGAAATACGCTTGGCTAAAGATAAGCTAAATCAGTTCTTAGGCAATGCTCTTCCCTCGGAATTTTCTGTAAGGGGGAAGCTTGAATACTTACAGGTCTTCCTTCAGGAAGAAGCCCTTCTCCAAAAAACCCTTTCCATCCATCCTCTCTTAAAACAAAAAGAAAAAATATTGGAACAGGCAAAAAGCAATTTAAATTTTATAAAGTGGCGGCGTTTACCTGACTTTAAACTCTCCGGCTTCAGCCAAAAAGAACTGGGTGGGAAAAACCAGGGAATCGGGATAAGCTTTAATATCCCTCTCTGGAATTTTAAATCCACAGAAATCGCAGAAGCGGAAAACCTTTCCCTGAAGCAGGATGATGAATTATTGGCTCTGCAGATAGAACTTATAACCCAGGTAAAAGCTAAGCTTAGTCAGTTTAGATTATCCCAACAAACAATTGGACTTTTCAGGACTGGACTACTTAAGCATGCTCAAGAAAGTTTGAAAATATCAGAGGTAAGCTATAAGGAAGGAGAGATATCTCTTATCGACTTTTTGGACTCCCAGCGTACATACTATAGTATACAGGAAGACTTTCAAGAGGCTCTCTATAACTTAAATGCAGACAAGGCAGCCTTAGAAAAAGCTATTGGGGAAGAATTAAAATGAAAAAATCTATTATTTTTTTGGCTGTGATTTTAATGGCTTTTTGTAGCGGACGGAAAGAAAAAGAGCCCACGCATGAGGCTCAAGGAGAGCAAGCTCAGGCGAACACCCATGATCAGGGAGGACTCGAACATAAACATGCTGAACTACAAGTCACCCTTGCTCAGCAGAAAGAATGGGGGATCGTCACAGGAAGAACCCAAAAACAGAACATTGCTTCCCGGTTCTCTCTTCCCGGAACGCTGGCTCTTAATCAAAATAAAACCGCCCATATCTCATCCTTTGTTGACGGACAAGTCGATGTTCTCTCTGTAGATTTGGGCAGTAAAGTGAGAAAAGGGCAGCCTTTAGTAACCATCAACTCTCCCGGCTTTGCTCAAGCCCAGGCTGATTTCCTGCAAGCTAGGGCCAAGTTTATCCTCAGCCGGAAAGAATATGAGCGCGCCAAGATGCTCCATAAAGAAAAAGCCATTGAGGAGAAAGAGTATTTACGACGAGAGGCTGAATATCAAAAAAACACAACAGAGTATGGAGCATCAGGATCTAAGCTCCATACATTCGGTATTACTCATAAACAGATCGATGAGCTTATAAAGAAATGCACCGATATAGAAGATGAAGAGTATAAATGTGACATAGTCGACTCTATCCTGCCGCTGCTCTCTCCGATAAATGGGGCTGTGATCTTTAGAGATGTTATAATCGGCGAACATGTCGAGCCTAACAAAATCCTTTTTACAGTATCTGACCTTAGCACGCTCTGGGTGATGCTGGATGCATATGAAAAGGATATTCCTTTTGTCAGCAAAAAAAGCAAGGTTGTTATCAAATCCGCTTTATACCCAGACAAGGAATTTCCAGGAAAAGTTACATATGTTAGTGATGTGATCAATGAGAAACTTAGAACTATAAAAATAAGAGTCGAAGTCAGCAACTTGGCAGGCCTGCTGAAATCAAATATGTATGTCCGGGGATATATTGAAAATAAGGCTAAAGGCAAGGAAATCCTTGCTGTCCCTGAAGATGCGGTTCAGGTTATTGATGGGGAAAAATCCGTTTTTGTGTTGGGAAATGACAATATATTTGCTGTGAGACATGTAAGTATTGGAGAAAAAATCGGCGATTTCAGGATTATCACTTCAGGTCTTGAAGAAGGAGAAAAATTGGTTGTAAAAGGCGCTTTTTCCATTAAGGCGGAATTATCAAAAGCGACTTTCGGGGATACTCATGTGCATTAAAGAGAACTGTCTTCAAGCAGACCTGATTTATTCACGAGTCGAGGTTGTCGCAGATACGAGGCGCAGGGGATGAAGCTGTGGTATTTCACCGCGAATCCGCTGCAACAAAGTAGATGCGGTGAGATCGGCTCGCTCGGAGAGTAAAAAATGTCGATTACTAATAAAGATTATATTATGAACGAAATAGTAAATTGAATTACTGTAGGAATCAATGTAACATGCTGATTAAAAAAGATGTATCATCTATATCGACATTTTTTATGAATAATTCAGGCTCCTCATGATAACTAAAATTATTAACTTTTCCCTCAAACAGCGATTATTCATAGTGCTGGCTACGGTTATTGTGGCAGTGTTGGGATTTATTGCTTTTGACAATCTGCCGATCGATGTATTCCCTGACCCATCCCCTCCTTTAGTCCAAATCTATACAGAAGCTCATGGGATGGCTCCGGAAGAGGTAGAGCGGTTGATATCTTACCCGATAGAATCATCCATGTTCGGGCTGCCAAAAGTCAATAAAATCCGCTCTGTTTCCACCTATGCCCTTTCTATCGTAAATGTTTATTTTGAAGATAAAACCGATATCTACTGGGCCCGCCAGCTAGTATCCCAGCGGGTTCTTGAAGCCCGAGACCAGATCCCGGAACAGGCGCACAATCCAGTTTTAGGCCCCATTGCTACAGGCCTAGGATTAGTTTATTTATACTATCTGGAAGGTGAAGGCCAGTCCGCAATGGAGCTAAGGACTATTCAGGACTGGCTTATCAAATACGAATTAAAGTCGGTCCCGGAAATCTCACAGGTCTTAAGTATAGGTGGTGATGTCAAACAATTCCAGATCCTGATCAGCCCTCAGTCCCTGCTTAAGTATGGCCTGTCTATTTCAGACATTACAGAAAAAGTAAAAAAAAACAATCAAAATATCGGAGCCAGTTTTATTACCAAGGGAAAGGAAGAATATATCGTCCGCAGCCTTGGATTGGCTAAAACAATCCAAGACTTAAATAATATCGTTTTAGCAAATTATCAGGGCACACCGGTAAGACTCCAGGATATTGCTGTCGTTAAGATCCTGCCAGCGATAAAACGAGGAGCTGCCCTGGCTAATGGGGAAGGAGAAAAGGTCGTTGGGATGGTGCTCAAGCTGTTTGGCTCCAATACTGCCCGGGTCATTGATAATTTAGAGGACAGAATTGCCGAAATCAACAACTCACTTCCGGAAGGAGTAAAAATCGTTTCTTTCTATAATCAGGCTTCTCTGGTTAAGAAATGTTTTTCTACCGTTTCAACCAATCTTATCCTGGGAATTATCCTTATCATCATTATTTTATTTTTGTTTATGGGAGATTTTCCTTCTGCAATGGTCGCAGTCTTTTCGCTGCCTTTCTCAATTCTTTTCACATTTATTATGATGCAGCGCATTAACCTGTCTGCAGACCTGATATCTTTTGGAGGCCTTGCTATTGCTATCGGATTGATCGCAGATGCAGCTATTATCCTGGTTGAAAATATCCATCGCCATATCCAATCTCCCGGAGAAAGCAAGATCCAGGCAATTGTTTCAGCCGGCGAAGAAGTTGGTCGCCCCCTCTTTTTTGCTATCGCTATCATCATCCTGGTCTTTCTCCCCATATTTACCCTCTCCGGAGTAGAAGGGGTCATGTTCCGGCCTATGGGTTATACCATTTCTTTTGCCTTGATTGGATCTTTGCTCTTTACGCTTATATCGGTCCCGGCATTTTCTTTTTATTTCCTTAAACAAAAGCCAAAATCATCCCGGGAGCCATTTTTAATTAGAAAGATTAAAAAAGGTTACCTGCCTTTCTTTCAACTCTGCCGAAAACACCGCCCAAAGGTCTTTGTGGCTACTTTTATAGTCTTTGTCTTTGGTCTTTGTATGATCCCTTTTCTGGGAAGAGAATATATCCCTTATTTGGAAGAAGGAACCCTGCATCTCAGGGCTACTTATGATCCCAATATCAGCCTTCAGGAGACAATATCACTAACTTCGGAAATTGAAAAAGTTCTCATAGAAGTGCCTGAAGTCACTGGGGTTTTAAGTCGTATTGGAAGGGGAGAAGTCGGCAGCCATGCCCATTTTATTAATGATGCGGAAATACTCATCAATCTGAAGCCTGCCCGGAAATGGAAGCATTTCAACAGTAAAGACGAGATTATTAATGAGATTGAACATCGTCTGGAAAAGTTTCCGGGAATAAATCTTAATATGACCCAGCCCATTGCTCATAACTTGGATGAACTGCTTACCGGAGTTAAAGCCCAGGTAGCAATCAAAATATTTGGTGAAAACTTTGAGATACTTAAAGAAAGTGCGGTTAAAATAAAAAATGTGATCTCTGTGATTCAAGGGGCGGCTGATGTGCAGGTCGAGCAGTTTACCGGACAGAATTACGTACAGATTATTTTGAAGCGGGAAAGCATTGCGCGGCATGGCTTAAATATCAGAGATATCCAGGAAACTATCGAAGCGGCGGTAGGGGGGATAACTCTTGGCCAGATCTATGAGGAGCAGAAAAGGTTTGATGTTTTTCTCAGGTTTGAACCAGAGTTTAGAAATGATATTGACCAGATCAAAAACCTGCTTATCGGGCTACCTAGCGGCGGGCAGATCCCGCTTATGTCTATAGCCGCAATAAAAGAAGTTGCAGGCCCGCGGGTAATAAGCCGGGAAGGAAATAAACGGTTCATTACGGTTCAATGTAATATCAGGGGTAGAGATATCGGCAGTTTCGTTCAAGAGGCAAAGAGGAAATTCGATGAGAGCGTAAATCTTCCCCCTGAATATCTGGTTAAATGGGGCGGCCAATTTGCACTTCAACAACGGGCAAGTAAACGCCTTTCAATCATCACCCCGATAACTTTGGGACTTGTAGCTCTTCTCCTTTTTACTATATTTTATTCATTCCGGGAAGTTTTGATAATCCTCATCAATATCCCGCTGGCATTAACTGGTGGAATTTTAGCTCTTAAGCTTTCAGGCTTATATCTCAGTGTGCCGGCATCTATCGGTTTTATTGCAATTTTTGGGATAGCCCTGGAAGATGGACTGGTGCTTCTGTCTGCATTTCGCCGGAATCTGAAAAAGGGCAGCTCAATTGAAGATGCTGTATATCAAGGTATTAATGTCAAGCTCAGGCCGGTTCTGATGACAACATTTACAACAATCTTTGGGATTTTACCCTTAATGCTTGCCCTTGGCCCGGGAGCTGAGATCCAAAGGCCTTTAGCAACCGTAGTTGTGGGAGGATTGATAACCTCCACGATCGTAACTCTTATCGTTCTTCCGCTTGTCTACATGGCAATAAAAAACCCTCAATAAAATCAAGGAGTCAAGTCTGACTTGATCCCTCCGGCTTGCATAATTTTTTGACAAGTGCTATAATAATTTTCAATATAAGTCGATTTTCATTAAAAAACTGAATTATGGGAAAAAACCAATGAATAGGAAACTAATAAGGCCAAATCTTTCTGAATATAAGGGGCAAAAAAGCCGGGAATCAGGCAAGAAAAGATCTTCTCCTTCATACGACACAGCAGCTGAGAATTATTATTACTTAAAACAGATGAACAAAAAAACTCCCGTTGCTATTGTTTTTTTAGAAGGGGAGATAGTGGAAGGTTTTATTGAATGGTATGATAGAAACTGTATCAAACTAAACCGTAAAAATGCCCCTAATCTTTTAGTATACAAAAACAGCGTAAAATATTTGTATAAAATTAGCTCAAGTACAGAGGGAAAGCAAGATAGCAGCAGAAAAAAGGCGACAAAATCAACAGCAAAAAGCAAATAATCCCTTTCCCAACCATTGGGATATCTTTGGGGGATCCAGGGGGAATCGGACCGGAAGTAACTTTAAAAGCCCTTCTCCAGAAGAGAGCTTTACCTAAAGCAGAATATATCCTTTTCGGCTCTAGAAAAGTCATTGATTCAGAAATTAAAGGGCTTAAAGCAGAAAAAGATAACATTTTGTTTTCTGTTCAAGAGCCAGACTCCTCATTTAAGCTTCATGTCAAGGGCCGGCCCTGTAAAGAAAACGGCAAGGCTTCATTTTCCTGGTTTAAAGCCGGGGTAAAAGCGGTTGAATCCGGTAAAATCCAGGCTTTGGTCACTGCCCCCATCTCAAAGCACTCTTGGAGTTTAGGTGGGATAAAATGGAGCGGTCATACGGATTATTTAAATCATACATATCCTGAAGCTATTATGTCATTTTTTTCAGATAAGCTTAAAGTAGCGCTTTTTTCTCACCACTTGCCGCTCACAGAGGCGATAGAAAAAATCGAACAAAAGGCATTGGAGGATTTTTTTCTGCTTCTAAACCGGATTTTAAACAGATCATCTGCAATCAAATATCATTTTCTTGTGGCGGGACTTAATCCTCACGCCGGGGAAGAAGGCCTGTTGGGAACTGAAGAAATCGAAAAAATTATTCCGGCTGTCAAATATTGCCAGAGCAAAGGCATGCCCATAAGCGGGCCCTTTCCGCCTGATATCGTCTGCCGCAAGGCATTAAACGAGCCGCAAAAGATAGTTATAGCTCTTTACCACGACCAGGGATTAATAGCCTTTAAACTGGGTGCTTTTGATGAAGGGGTAAATGTAACTCTCGGGCTCCCATTTATTAGAACTTCTCCTGACCATGGGACTGCTTTCAATATTGCCGGAAGAGGGCTTGCTGTTCCTAAAAGTATGATCGAAGCTATTAAAATGGCAGTTAAATTAAATGCCGAAAAAATCTTGCCTAGTTAATCTCAACAATTTTTATGAATGATCCAGGAGAAGCTGGATTATTCACGAGTGCAGATGGGGAAAAGGCTGAATTTTACGCTGAGGACGCTGAGGACACGTATTAAAGTGATAAAATATTAGACACGGATCTTCGCGGATAAGACTAAGAAGCTTTTTCTTTTTTGGCTTGCATCCAAAAAGAAAAAGATATTTCCAATTTGTGCTGGGGCACAAAAATGAAAACCTTTTTTTCCTCAGCATGAAGAATCCGCTACGCATTGGCATGGACTCAGGTAAATCCCGCAGAAAGCCATCCGGAACAACGCGGGCATGGTTCCTCGAGAGAATCTCGAGGAGAGCGTTGTGAGGACAGGAAGGAATTTCCCGGCTGGGGGAAATTCCTGTCTTTCGTAGGGACTTACCTGTGTCCATGCTAGCATCCTTCACCGCAAATGCCCTGTAACGAAGCAGAT
>CBFDDY010000018.1:0-16853 GCA_965603705.1 uncultured bacterium
AAAGGATGAACCTTGGACATCTTTCTTTATGGCAAATGTTCTCATGAATGTGCATGCTGGCCCTGTATTTATTGGCGCAGGTGCTGGCTTTACATCTAAAGTCAAAGAGAGTAGAAATGCTGATGCTGAAATTATAGGAAATGTAGGATTTGACCTATTCAACAATTATACTCTAGCGGGTCAGCTTCTCTTTGAAACCAGAGTTCCCATCGGAGAAGGACGTTCACTTGCAGATAATCATAAATTGTTCTTTGGTTTCAGGCTTTTATTTTAACAAAAGAGATATCTGAAATTAGAAAGGCTGGGGTAAAATACCCGGCCTTGTTTTACCAACAGGAAAGAAGAACTAAGGGGATATCTTAAAAGAAAAGGGCACATGAAAGGGGAGGAGAGTTAAAAAAATTTGCTGAGTTTGGAAATTTCCTCGTCATAGTATTTTCGGAACAGAATCTCCCATTCCCGGCTTCCTTCTTCTATAGGTTTCTTTTGTGATTCGATTTTCTTAATAGCACGTTTTTCAATTGTGTCAAATAGTTTCAACTCTTCTTCAATGCTTCTGAAAATGGAAAGTCTGATCTCATTTGGTTCATCTAAAAATTCTACTTCATCGTCATGGAATATTAGTTCAAGGATTTTTCTGGATAAATAATTAATTTTTTCACGTGATATTCTGGCATTCACAGTACTATCTCCTTTTCTTTTGCCAGCTTTGTTTTTATCATTCTAAACAATGTCTGATATTCGATATTTTCAGTTCGAATTTTTTCGATATGTTTATTTAGGATCTCCCTAACTTCCTGGTCAAGTTTATCTTCGATTAAAAATTCGTTGTTAATAAGGTTATCTAAATCAGCAACAAGTTTACTTTTTTCTGTAGTAAGGATTTTTTCTTCCTTTAGCATGTTACGAATTATAGAAAATGCCATATGTTCTATTTGGTTTTTACTTAATCTCATTTCCAAAATAAAATACAATAACTTGGAGGAAAATTCAAGGATTGATTGTTTTTTTTAGTATTTGAGATTCCAGCAAGGGATTAATGCAGGCGAATTAGTCCTGAATTATTCATGAATAGTCCAGGAGAACCTTGATTATTCACGAGTCGAGGTTATTTCTCTTTTGAAGATAGATAAAGCGAATAGATAAATCCGCCTAAACAAAGTCCGCAGACAAAAATCATAGTTATTATGGTTTCAATTGTCATTTTTTTTGATAAAAAGCTTTTTAGTAATGATTTTATTAAATAGAATGAAAACAAATAGGGCAATTGCCCATTGAAAAAGTACTGTACCTAAGGTGTTTTGTGAAAAAGGATTAAGCCAAGTGTCAGGATTGCTCTTGTAGCTGTCCCAGAACCACCAAACAAGTATTGCTATTAGTTGAATAGGCAGGAAAAATTTGATCAGAATATCAAATCCTTTTCCCAGTTTAATCTTGTGCTCAGGATCAGTAATGATTTCTTCGCGGAATTTCTTAGGGCCTATTTTAAGCACAAGGAAGATAAAGAATGCCCCGCTGATTAATAGTCCCATACCCCATACCCAATCCTGGTTATGGAAAAAACCGATGTACAAAGCAGAAGGAAGGCCTAAAAAAAAGCAGGCCAAGCCTACGATTGTAACGGATTTTTTTCTACTGAGACCGGAATCCATAAAAATTCGTGATATTAGTTCTAGTTGGGCGATGAGTGAGGAAAAAGCTGCAAAGCATAATGCCAAAAAAAACAGGGCTAAGAAAAGGGAACCAGAAGGGATTTTTGCAAATAAAGTGGGTATCCATTTAAATGTAAGCCCTACATCTCCCTCTTGCATTACTCCAAGTACTTTTTGTTGGGCAGAAGTTTGTCCATAAAAGAAAGAAAACACTGCAGGGATTACAATGATCGCGGCCATTAAAGAGGCTACATAGTCTCCGAATCCTAAGGTGGCGGATGTCAGGACAGGATTTTCCTTTTTCCGGGAGTAAACTGCGTATGTAAGCATAAGTCCCCATCCTGCTCCGGTTGACCACGCAGCTTGGCTTAAGGCATTTATCCACATTTCAGGATCTTTAAATTGAGCAAGGTTTGGAGAAAAAAGAAAGCTTAACCCCTGGAAAGCACCTGGCAGGGTTAAAGAACGCACTACTGCAATAACAAGGAGAATAAATAGGGATGGAATGAGGATTTTATTTGCTCTTTCTATTCCTTTAACAACGCCGAAAAAGATAATGGCACATCCGATCAATATAGCTAAAAAATGAAATCCTACAGGCTCCCATGAGGAGTTGAACACCTGCCAGAATTGATCTGGCTTTTTATGTATCAGATCCTGAAAGCAGGTAGCATAGAAATACTTAATGCACCATCCAGTGACAACAGTATAATAAAAAGTTATTGCTGCAGTTACAAAAGCCACCCATGTTCCCATCCAAGCGAAGTTCTTGCCGATCATGGAGGTGAATGAGCCGATTAATCCTTGCCGCGTCTTTTTTCCGATGGAGAGTTCTATGATAAGCAGAGGCATTGACCAGATAAAAAGGAACAAGATCCAGACCAGTATAAAAGCACCACCTGCATATTGAGAAGCAATACGAGGAAAACGCCACAGATTGCCTGTTCCGACTGCCATTCCCAGGCCTGCAAATATAATCCCCCAGCGTGAAAAAGACTCTTTCTTATTCATAATTTTACCTTCACTTTACTGGTTAGCTTATGTATTGTCAATAACTAAGAAAGGGTGTAGTCCTTTTCCTTTTTCACATCTTTTAGCAAGGGCTATAAGTTTTCCTTCTGGGCTGAATAATCTAAAGATATTTACTTTATCTTCTGAGACTGAATTGATTATGGTTTCTGGAGAAGTGATTTTTAAGATATTTTCCGGAAAGATAAAGTTTCCGTTTTTCGCCATAGTTGCACCGGTCTCATTTAAAATTAATTTTGGAAATTGGGGTAGAAGTTGTTCCAAGGGGATTATAAATTTTGTAAATTTATTTTCATGGCGCAGAATTTTTATTTGTTCCAAGGAAAAACTGTTTGAGAGCTTATAAGGACCGACTTCAGTTCTTTTTAGATTAAACAGATGAGCTCCACAACCAAGAGAGTGACCTAGATCATGGGCGATGGAACGTATATAGGTTCCTGAGGAACATTTGATCTCTACGTCGACCATTGGAGGTTTATAAGATATAAGATCGATATAGTGAATGAAAATTTTACTAGGAGGGAGATTGATCTCGATGTTTTTTCTAGCAAAGGAGTATAAAGGTTTTCCTTTATATTTTTTGGCTGAAAAGGGGGGAGGGACCTGGAGCAAATCTCCTTCCATTTTTGTTAAATCTCCTAAAAGATTTTTTTCAGAAGGATAGTTGGGATTAATTTGAGAGGAGGTATTACCAGTAACGTCATAGGTATCTGTGGAATAGCCAAGCTGGATAGAAGCTAAATAAACTTTATTTAATTTTGATAGGAATGGAAAGAGCTTAGCTGCTCTTTCTATGGCTACGAGCATCAAACCTGTAGCCATTGGATCCAGAGTCCCGAAATGGCCGATTTTTTTTATATGAAAAATATTTCTTAATTTTGAAATAATATCATGGGAACTAAGATTTTTTTCTTTATCGACTAGGATTAATCCATCCATAATATCCAGGTTAATAAGTTTTCGGTTTGCTCTTTTTACTGTTGCCTAAAGATTGTTTTAGAAGTTTGTTTGTTATAGCGGGAATTTCTTTAAGTATTTTTTTATATTTTCCAGAAACAGTAAATCCTGCAGCATGTATATGCCCCCCACCGCCGAAATATTCTGCGATTTTAGCTGCATTAGCTTTTCCTTTTGACCTGATGCTTACCCGGAATATATCCTGCTTGATCTCTTTAAAAAATAGAACTATTTTTGCTCCTTTGATAGAACGGGCCTGGGTCAGAATATCCTCTGTATCAATTTCCTTGAAGTTAAGCTCTTTTAAAGATTTTTTAAACATTGTGATAATAGCAATATTTCCTTCCTCATTCATGTGGAGCGATGAAAGAACTAATCCTAACAGTTTAATTTTTTCAGGAGGATTATTATTAAATAGAAGCTCAGATACGTTGATAGGATTTGCTCCGTAATTTATAAGTTTCTCACATGTTTGAAAGGCTTTAGCATTAGTATTAGAGAATTGGAAGGATCCGGTATCAGAGGCTATTCCACTATAAAGCTGGGTAGCGATTTTAGGAGTAAACTCAATATTCATCTTTTTACCTAGAGTAAAAACTAGACATGCAACCGCAGCTGCATCTGGATCTACCCAGTTGATATCACCGTAATAATCATTTGAGTGATGATGATCTATATTAATCTTAAATAGATTTTCCTTATTATCAAAGCCTGACCTTGAAACATTGGCACATTCGAGGAGAATAAGCAGGTCATTTCCTTCTGGGGGGATCGGGTCTGAATTAACTATTTCAATATCAGGATAGTGGTTAAAAGGAAATGGGATATTATCCTTGATGTGGATGGAAATGTTTTTGCCCATTTGTTTTCCCATGAAATAAAGAGCAAGGCTAGTGCAGATTGAGTCTCCATCCGGTCTCAAATGGGAGGTTATTGCGATGTTCTTACTGTCAAGTATTTTATTTTTTATGAGAGTTAGGGGATTATTTTTCATAGTTTGAAATTTTATCTAATAAGTCATCAATTTTTACTTCATGGGCTATACTTGGATCAAGAAGAAAAATTAGTTGCGGATTATACTTTAATTTTGTATGAGTGGCAATGTATTTTCTCAACTGTCCCTTTTTTTCTTCAAGTTTTTTCAAAATCTTGTGATATTCTTCGTTTCCAAAGAAACTGAGATAGATATAGGCGGTATTAAGGTCTTTGGACATCTCTAATCTTGTAATGGAGGTTAAACAGGAGAAGGTTTCTTGGGTGATATCGATCAAAGGGCGGCTTAGAGATTGTTTTATCAAACTAGAGATTTTTTCTTGACGTCGGTTTGGGCTCATTTCTGATTTTAATAATAATCTACATACTTGTTGATGATTTCTCCATCTAAATTTATTTCAATTTCCTGGATGATCTGTTGGAAAATTTTATCAATAACAATTTTTTGATTATTTATTGTAACAAGCCCGATTCTTGTTCTTTGCCATTTATCAAGAAATTCCAATTCAGAATAGGAAACATTGTAGTTTATTCTTAAACGGTCCTTTAGGCCTTTTAATCGTTTTCGTTTTTCTTTTAGAGAATGAGAATATGGGAGGTAAATTTCAAGGTTTAAATATCCAATAATCATTTAATCCAAGCTATTCATAAAAAATGTCGAACAGTAACCTCGATTCGTGATTGATCTAGATAAAGCATTTTATCTATAGTGATTCTGGGATATTCTTTTCTGAAATAAACGCTTCAATAAAATCTCCCACTTGAATATCTTTAAAATTTTCAATTCCAATTCCGCATTCATAATCTCGTTTTACTTCTGTGACATTATTTTTTAAATGTTTTAAAGAAGAAATATGGCCTTCATGGATGACATTGCCTTCTCTGATAATCCTTATTGAAGCCTTTCGTAATATTTTCCCTTCTTTAACCAGGCATCCTGCGATGGCCCCTATGCGTGGGATATGAAAGGTTTTCTTTATTTCAGCTTTTCCAATGGTTTTTTCTTTAATAATCGGATCAAGAAGACCGATCATGGCTTTTTTGATGTCTTCAGTCAACTCATAAATAATATTATAATCTCTTACTTCAACTGCTTCTTTTTTTGCTACTTCGAGAATACTTGAACTTGGTTTAGAATTATATCCAATGATTATGGAACCTGAGGCGGAAGCAAGGCTAATATCTGATTCTGTTATATTCCCACTAGCGGAGCGGATAATTTGAATTTTTACTTTATCCGTACTGAGGTTGGGAAGGATGTCGCTGAGGACATCGACTGAGCCTTGTACATCAGCTTTAATAATCAGGGGTAGAATTTTTGTTTCACCATCTTGGATGTTTTCAAAAAGTTGATCCAGAGTTAAACTCTCCTTTTTTGGGGTATCATCTTTCTTTTCTTGTGAAAGGCGATATTGAGAAAGTTTTTTGGCTGTTTCTATATTCTCTAAGACTTGAAAGAATTCACCAGCTGCAGGGACAGCGGAAAAGCCGAGGATTTCTACCGGCATCCCCATTTCAGCTTTTTTCATAGCTTTTCCGTTCTCATCAAAAAGGGCTTTTACCTTACCATAACAGGAGCCGGAGATAAAAGCTTTTCCATTATAGAGTATCCCATTTTGGATAATAACAGTTGCCACCGGACCTTTTTTAGAGTCTAAATGAGATTCCAGAATAACTCCCTGGGCTGGGACTTTGGGATTTCCTTTAAATTCGTTTACGTCACTTAAGAGAAGTATTAATTCAAGGAGTTCATCAAGGTTTGTGTTTTCTTTTGCTGAGATATCAATACTGATGATATCTCCACCCCAGTCTTCAACAAGGATTCCTGCCTTGGATAACTGTTGTTTTGTTTTGTCGGAATCTGCTTCAGGTTTGTCGATTTTATTGACTGCTACGATTATGGGAACGTTTGCGGCTTTGGCATGGTCAATTGCTTCTTTAGTCTGAGGCATAACTCCGTCATCAGCTGCAACTATAAGGATGACAATATCAGTTATATTTGCGCCTCTAGCTCTTAACTGAGTAAAAGCTTCATGGCCGGGAGTATCAATGAAGGTAATTGGACGGTTGTTATGTCTGATTTGGTAAGCTCCAATATGTTGAGTAATCCCTCCTGATTCCTTGTTGACAAGATTCGATTTCTGGATTGAGTCGAGAAGAGTTGTTTTCCCATGGTCGACATGGCCCATGATCGTTACAACAGGTGCTTTTATGATCAGTTCATCCGGTTTGCTTTCCGCCAGGGTTTTGCCTTCATCTTCTATTGAAATTATTTCAATATTTCGACCAATAATTTTAGAAATTGTATCTTTCAGGTCATCGTTTATTTCAGTTTTGACTGAGATAGAATAGCCTTGAGATTCTATTTTCTCAATCAAGTCTCGTGCTTTAAATCCGAGGTTTTCACATAATTCCTTGATATTAGAGCCTTCTCTTATCTGGATTGTTTTTAGAGGCTTTTTCGGTTTATTTGAGTCGGTTTTTTTGGTGTTTGGATTCATGATATTTGTGTCTCCATATTCAGAAAACGGTTTCATTCGCTGTTAATTTCAATTTTCCATCCTGTTAGACGGGAGGCTAATCTGACATTTGTGCCTTTTTTTCCTATTGCAAGAGAAAATTGATCTCTTGAAACATTAGCTTTTAAGATTTTACCCTTTTTATTTGAAATTGAAATACTATCAATTTTTGCCGGGTTTAGGGCTGACTTTGCATAGGTTTTAGGATCTTCCGACCATTCTATAACATCGATTTTTTCGCCCCGCAATTCTTTACTGATAGATAAGATCCTGGTTCCCTTCACTCCAATACAGGCTCCAATAGGGTCAATGTCTTTTTCTTTTGCTAAAACCGCTACTTTTGCTCTTTCGCCTGGTTGACGGACCATATCTTTTATTTCAATATTTCCGTTTGCTATCTCAGGTATTTCTTTCTCTAGGAGTTTGGCTAAAAATCTATTATCTGTTCTGGATACAATAACCTGTGGCCCATATGTTTCCCTTAATACCCGAATAACAGAAGCTTTTACTCTATCTCCCCTGACAAATGTTTCTCCAGGAAGCGTCTCTCTTTCCGGAAGCATTATTTCCGTATTGCCGGACTCAAAAATAATATTGTGATTTGGACCAAATCTTCTTAATACTCCAGATACAATTTCACCGAGTTTGGAGGTAAAAAAAACATAGTTTTTTTCTTGCTCGGCATTCTTTACTTTTTTAAGAATGACTTGTTTTGCAGCTTGAGCTGCAATGCGGCCTAAAGTCTTAGAGGGAAGATCGATTTCAATATAATTGCCATAAGCAGCGCCAGCATCAATTTTTTTTGCTTCAGAGAGAGAGATTTCAGAAGCTGGATTTTTTGGAATTTTACTGATTTTTTTAACAGTAAAAACCCTAAGTTCACCGCTTTTAGGAATAAAATTTATTGTGACTTCTTCATTATTTGTAAAATAGTTGGATGAAGCCACTTTTAGTGAATCTTTTATTGCATTGACTATTACATCAGTGTCTAATCCGCGCTCTTTGCTGAGCTGTTTGATAATGCTTAATACATTGACTTTCATTTTAGATTCAATAATGGAAGATTGATTTTAATAGGGGAGAATTATAACTGAAATAATTAAGAATAGCAAATAAACTCACTTTGGGATTAAGGATTAGGGATTATGGATTAAGAGGGAAGATGCATCCAAAAAAAAGCTAAACTATTCAAGAATATTTTATTTTATGTAATCCTCAAAGGATCAAGGGAGCAATTACCAGTGAAATGACACTCATAAGTTTGATAAGAATATTCAAGGATGGCCCGGCTGTATCTTTAAATGGGTCTCCTACAGTATCACCTGTGACCGCAGCCTTATGGGTGTCTGACCCTTTTCCTCCGAAAATTCCGCCCTCAATGTATTTTTTGGCATTATCCCAGGCGCCGCCTGCATTTGACATAAAAAGAGCCAACATTACCCCAGAAACAGTGACACCGGCAAGAACTCCACCAAGCATCTCTGGCCCGCCTACAAATCCGACTATAACCGGGGTTGCTACCGCTAGCAGTCCAGGAGCGATCATCTCTTTGATTGCGGCTCTGGTTGCGATGTCAACACATTTTGCATACTCTGGTTTGGCTTTTCCCTCAAGAAGGCCGGGAATCTCATGGAACTGACGGCGGACTTCTTTTATCATAGAAAAAGCAGCCTTGCCAACAGCACCCATAGCAAATGATGAAAAAAGGAAAGGCAGCATCCCCCCTATAAAAATACCCGCCATTACAGTTGGTTTAGTTAAATCTATTGTGTTTATTCCGACTGTTGTCCGAAATGCAGCAAAAAGAGCTAAGGCAGTCAAAGCAGCGGATCCAATGGCAAAGCCCTTGCCAATAGCAGCAGTGGTATTTCCAACTGCATCCAATTTATCAGTTCTTTTTCGGACTTCAGGACCTAGCTCTGCCATTTCAGCAAGACCGCCGGCATTATCTGCAATAGGACCGTAAGCATCAACTGCGAGTTGAATTCCTGTTGTAGCCAGCATACCGAGTGCGGCAATAGCAATACCGTAAATACCGGCGAAATGATAAGCTAATAAAATTGCCGAAACCAGGCAGATTGTAGGAAATGCTGTGGAGCGCATTCCTACTGCTAACCCGGAGATGATATTAGTTGCTGCCCCTGTTTTTGAGGCTTCAGCAATTTTTTGGGCTGGTTTTTTATTCTCTGCCGTATAATATTCAGTAAGTTTTCCAATAGCTATTCCAGCTGCTAGTCCACTGATTATTGCCAGGAATATTCCTGTGGAATTAAATATTTTTCCTGAGATCTCATATGTTTTTGGAGCAAGATTTATTACTATTGGATAGGTGAGTATTGTCATTATTATGCCTGCTCCCCAAGTGCCGATGTTTAGGGATTTCTGAGGATCACCTCCTTCTTTTGTTTTAACGAAAAAGGTCCCGGCTATGGATATGATAATCCCTGTACCAGCGATTATTAGAGGAAGAATAACAAGCATTACATTACCGGTAGTAGCACCCAAGACCATAGAACCGATAATTGAACCTACATATGATTCGAAAAGATCAGCTCCCATCCCGGCAACATCACCGACATTATCACCGACATTATCTGCTATAGTAGCAGGATTCCTGGGGTCATCTTCGGGAATACCAGCTTCTATTTTTCCAACTAAGTCAGCGCCAACATCCGCTGCTTTTGTGAAAATGCCGCCTCCTACTCGAGCAAATAATGCAATTGATGATGCGCCCATGGCAAACCCGTTGATTATTGGAAGAACTGTTAAAGTAAGATCTGTAACTTCAGAGCCGAAAGCTCTAGTGTATAATAAGAAAAGGATAGATAAACCTAGAACACCAAGTCCCACCACACACATTCCCATAACTGTGCCGCCAGCAAAGGCAACTCTTAAGGCAGGTTGGAGTCCCTTGCGAGCCCCATTTGTGGTTCTGGTGTTAGCTGAGGTTGCAACATGCATTCCGAAAAAACCAGCTGTGGCAGAGCATAATGCCCCGATAACAAAAGAGGCTGCCACCCATTTCAAATTGCCCTTGTACCCAATAATTAAAAGCAAGGCAACTGCAATAACAAATATTCCAATAACCTTATATTCACGGGACAAAAATGCCATAGCACCTTCTCTGACTGCAGCTCCGATCTCTATCATTTTATTACTGCCAGGATTCTGTTTGTTTATCCAGGTGGATTTCCACAAAGCAAATACAAGAGCACATATACCTGTACCTATTGTAAATAAAAGATATGTTTCGTTCATCCACTCCTCCTAGATAGATATTAAGAGAGAATAATTAGGGTCAGTATATATCATAGATGCATCATTTAGTAAATGCAAAATAGTAGTGGAGCTCCCTCAATTTTTCTTATGAAATTCTAGTGTGGCTGAAGCGAGCAAAAGCCACACTAGAATTTCATCTTTTATGAATAATCAGATAATTTTTCCTATTAGAGAATAGGGTCCGCTGTCTGTTATCTTGACCTGGACAAATTTTCCGATCACATTGTCCGGGGAAGAGAAGTTTATGACCTGGTAGGCTTCATTCCGTCCGGAATATATACTGGGATTTTTTTTGCTTTTTCCCATGCAAAGAACTTTGAATGTTTTATCGATAAGATTTTTATGTTTTTTTATCTGAATATTTTTTTGAAGATCCTGAACTTGAATAAGGCGTTTCTTTTTTTCTTGAAAAGAAACCAATTCTTTATATTGTAACGCCTTGGTACGGGGACGGGGAGAGTATCGGAAAGAAAAAATATTGGAATATCGCACTTTTTCAAGCAGCTTGAGTGTGGCTGTAAAGTTTTTTTCTGTTTCTCCTGGAAAACCTACGATTATATCAGTACTTAAGCTGATGTCGGGCATAAAATCCCGTAGTATATCAATTTTTGCAAGATATTCCTCCCGGGTATATCCTCGATTCATACGTTTCAATACTGAATTAGAACCTGCTTGAACAGGAAGGTGGAGTTGGCAACAGAGCTTATCAGATTCTTTCATTGTTTGGGCAATAACTGATGTGAAATCTTTGGGATGAGAAGTGACAAATCGTATCCATTCAATCCCTTCAATACCACTTACATCTTTTAGGAGATCACAAAAACTTCTTTTTGTTTGAGGGTCCTTGTATGAGTTAACATTTTGACCCAAAAGTTGGATCTCTTTAAAACCATTACAGGCTAATTTTGATGCTTCCTTAATTATACTCTCAAAAGAACGGTATTTCTCTCTTCCCCGCGTGAAAGGAACTACACAGTAAGAACAAAAATTATTACACCCTTCCATGATAGTGATATATCCACTAATATTATTTCCCCTGGAGATAGTATCGATTTCATGCCAATTACTGTACCATTCTGTGTAAAGATATTTTTCTCCTTTTTCTCCAGATAGAATATCTACAATTTTCCAGTAATTATCAGGGCCGACAACAAAGTCGACATAAGGTTTTTTAAGCAGAATATTTCGCTGGAGTTGGGCCACACAGCCGGCAATGCATATAATTGCATCATTATCACTTTTTATTGATTTATACCTTCCCAATAGAGAGTAGAGTTTATTTATAGTTTTATCTCTTACGGCACAAGTGTTAATAATGATCAGGTTGCTTTTACCTGGAGAATCGACAGGAGATGCACCATTAGCGGAAAGTATTCCAGCAATATGTTCAGAATCATATTCATTCATCTGGCAGCCAAATGTATGAATAAAAAAATTAAGACCGGATAACCTATTGGACTTCATCGGATTCTTTACTTGCGGAGGTTATTCTCCAGCATTTCCCTGGCATTTTTTAGGGTAGTATCAGTAATATGGCTTCCTCCCAACAGTTTTGCGATCTCTTCAATTCGTTCGTTTTTTGTGAGTTTTTTAACCTTAGTGTAAGTCCGGTTGTTTTTGACTGTTTTTTCAATGCGGTAATGATGGGACGCATAAGATGCGATCTGGGGTAGATGAGTAATGCAGATCACCTGATTTTGTTTTGAAAGAGATCGGAGTTTTTGAGCGACAAAATCTGCGGTTTTTCCACCTATACCAGCATCTATTTCGTCAAAGATCAGTGTTTTTGAATTTTGTTGATCTTTGTTCGCAGATTTTAAGGCCAACATCAAACGCGAGAGTTCTCCGCCAGAAGCAATTTTTCGCAACGGCTTTGGTATTTCGCCAGGATTTGGACTTAAAAGGAATTCAATTGTATCGATTCCGCTGTCTTTTAGTTGATTAAGATTATCGTGTCCAGGGGAAGTTGATTTAATCTCTATTTCAAAACGTGCTTTTTCCATTCCCAGGATGCTAATCTCATTCTCAATCCTCTCCTCAAGTTCCATTGCAGCTTTTTTTCTAAGTTTTGAGAGGATTTGGGCTTTTTCATTATACTTTGAAAAGACAGCCATAAACTCTTTCTGAAGCTCGGACAGTTCTTCATGACTGGAGCTAAGGATAGTTAGTTCACTGCGGGCTTTTTCGAGGAAAGACAGAATTTCTGGGATACTCTTTCCATATTTTCTTTTAAGGTTTTCAATATTACTAAGGCGTTCCTCAATAAATTCTAATTTTTCGTTTGAGTTCTCCTGTTTATCCTTAAAATTAATCAAATAATCAACAAATTCTTTGAGAGTTATCATAAATTGTTCAACAGCATTATCTACTATTTTTATTTCCGGGTCATAAGGAGTTAACTCTTTAATTTGGTTTTGAAGCTTAGCAATATGTGGTAAAATTGAATTTTCTTCTTTATATGATAGATTTAAAGCTTCTTCTACGACAGTGTTGATTTTTTCAGCGTTTTTTAAGATCGTTCTTTCCTGCTGGAGAATATCCTCTTCATCGGATTTTAATTCAGTATTCTCTATCTCTTTTATGGTATATTTAAGGAAATCTATTCGTTGGGCCCGGTCTTGTTCTCTTGCCTGAAGAGAGTTTACTCTCTGATTGAGGTTTCTAAGGCTTTTGGCTAGTAGAGAAAGAATGTCCCTAAGAGAAACTGTCTGGGCAAAGTGGTCTAAAAAGTTTTGTTGATTATCTATATTGCGGAGAAATATATGATCATTCTGCCCGTAAATATCTACGAAATCAAAACTTAGTTGTCTGATTGTTTTGATTGGAACAAGAGTTCCATTTATATATGATTTGCCATTCCCTTTATACGGGATTTTTCTCTGGAGATAGAGATTATCTTCGTCTTTGGAAAGGAAATCGTCTAAGCAGGCAGTTTTGGCGTGAATTTGGAAAGTGGTTTCAACTGAAGTTTCGCTTTTTCCGGTTCTAATGATATCAGGGGGTGCTTTTTCTCCTAGACCTAGCCTGATGCTTTCGATAATAATTGATTTGCCGGCCCCTGTTTCTCCTGTAAGGATAGAAAAACCACTATTGAATTCAATTTCGATATCTTCGATGGTGGCAAGATTTTTTATTCTTAAGGTTTTAAGCATTATTAGCCATTGCTAACATGAAAATTCCAGGTTAATTTGTGATTATGATCGGGACTAGGGCTTTTTCCATATTGATCCTTCCATATCCGATGTAGTCATCTTTTCCAGGATACTCTGTACTATTTATATCATCTGCGGAATAACAGATGATATTCATTATCTCAGAAGCAGTCAACCAGTCCTTTGAGCTCTTGATCAAAGCTGCAAAACCAGCAACGTGAGGACATGAATATGATGTGCCGCTTCCAAATGCATATGGCATAGATCCCGGCCCAAAATACCAGGTGGGGACACAGCCTACGATTCTTTCACCCGGAGCAGCGACATCGATCTCTGGCCCATAATTGGACCATGATACCTGGTTATCATCATAATCGGAAGCAGCTACTGCAATACAATATTCAGCATAGGCAGCAGGATAGAGTACAGGCTCAGCCTCATTACCTGCTGCTGCTACTACTACAACATCATTGTCAAAGGCATATTTTAAGGCCTCTTCAAGGCCGGGATCCGTTTCGGGTCCCCCTATACTTAGGTTAATGACAGCTGCATTGTTGTCTACAGCCCAATAAATTCCTTCGATGATCCAACTGTAATAACCGACACCATCAACATCAATACATTTGATGGGTAAAATTTTACAGTTCCAGGCAACTCCGGCAACCCCTTTTTTATTATTAGTTTCCGCAGCTGCTATTCCTGCAACAAAAGTCCCGTGGCTGTTATCATCGGTTGCATTAAAATCATCATTTACGAAATCACGCCCGTTGGATATGATTTTGTTTACCAGATCAGGATGCTTCAGGTCGACACCGGTGTCAATTATGGCGATGATAACTTCTTCGACTCCCTTGGTTTCTTCCCAGGCAGCAGTTGCTTTGATATCAGCTCTGTATTTTCCTTGAGGGCTTCCAGGAACACCTATGTCCTCGCCGGAATTATATAAGGCATATTGATAGTCGAAAAAAGAATCATTGGGGGTGACAGTGATATGAGCGATGAAATTCGGCCCGGCATATTCAACATCAGCATTCTGGTTCATTGTGTAGACCATTTCTTTTACAGTAGTCCCTTTTGGGATCTTTACCTGACAAATATTTCCGGCCGGTAACTTTTTAAGTAGTTTTGAATTGTAAACAGCTAGAGTAGCCTCAATACTTTGAGATTGTACAGAGGATTTGAATTTTACCAGGATTTGATCTTCTGCATATTTTTGGGATTTTTTATGTAAGGGAAGGCCTTTGTTCAACTGATGTATTTTTTGATGATGCGGGTAAGTTTTATAGCGAGGGCGCCATTTTTTATGAAATCTGGTTTGGGTGTATCCGGTAGAAAGTATCATGCTGAATATAACACATAAATATAATAATATCTTTTTACCTTTCATAATTTTCTCCAAAAACATCTAAAATGAAAATAGAGTACCCAATATTAAACTATAATCCAGGCCTTTATCATTGGGAATAAGAAGCACCTCTGCTTTAATATTTATGTATTCAGTAAGCTTAAAATGTGTCCCAATGGCAGCACATATATTTCCCACTGACGCTATTTTTTTATCTTCTTTTCCGGATAGTTCTTCAATCGACTGTTCTATAGAGTAAGTTCCCCCCAGATTGGTGTAACTGATGAGTATATAAGGGTAAAAATTGTCAAATCCAGTATAGGTCACCTGCGGTCCGGCTATTATTCTCCACCAGACCGGCTTTCCGGTTACATTCCCGGAGACACTTAGGCCGGGGATATCCCATTCTTTTTTTGTCCCAATATAATAGACGAACTGACCGCGAGCTTTTATCTCAAAATCATTGAAATTATATATTTTGAAATTTAATTCGCTGCCCAATAGGTATCCTCCTATATTTCCCGTATCAAGTTCTATAGAGAAGGGAAGCTGCCTGAATAATAATTTATCAAAATTTGACAATGAATACCCGGCAATTGCGCTAAGGGATAATCTGTCTTGAATTTTGATTTCTGCGTTTAAGGTGAATAAATAGGAATTCATTTTAGAAGTATTGTTTTCTCCCCAGTCTAATGTCCGGTTTAAATATTCAAATCCGATTCCCGTTTTAAACTTAAAAGAACGTTCTGTCCTTAGTTCCGGGTATTGGGGAAACAGAAGACCAGGTGTGAAAGCAAAAATTAGCACAACAGTTAACAGGTTTTTAATATAGCGCATCTTATCCTCCTATTTTTCAGTTTTCTTTTGAATTTTTTCAATTTCCTTCAGCCTTTTAGCTGATTTTTTGGCGAATTTACTTTGAGGATAGTCAGTTATAACTTTCCTGAAATAAGGAGTACTTTGGTCATAAAGTTGTGAATTAAAATTAGAATCAGCAAGGTAAAAATAAATCTCATCCATCTTTGAATATCCCGGGAATTTTGTAATGATGTCTGTTAACCGGCTGATTGCAGCCTTATAAGCCTTGGAATTGTAATAGAAAACAGCTATAGAAAGAGAATGTTCAGTTAAGCGGTTTTCACAGTCCTGTATTTTTTCTCTTGCCTGATTTGATTCTTCACTTAGAGGGTATTTGGTTACCACTAATTTGAACTCTGAAAGAGCTTGTTTGGTTCTGGACTGGTCTCTTTCCGGTTTTAAAGCTTTTTCAAAAAAAGTCATTCCTATTTGATATTGCGCATAAGATGCTGAGGGGCTGTAGGGAAAAAGGTTTGTAAATTCTCGATACTCGGAGGCGGCGATTATCATGCTGCCTTCGTCTCCTTTTTCAAAGTAAGAGTCTGCAATTGCTAATTTTGCGCGTTGAGCATAAAAACTTTTGGGAAAAGAATCAATTATTTGTCTATAATAAAGCCGCCCTTTTTCGGGATTCTTTTTGATAAATTTTTCTCCCATATTGTATAGAGCTTCGTCATTTGAAGCCATTTCAGGAGAAATTTCTGTAGTTTTTTTACTGCAACCTGCTCCGATTATGATTGTTATTAATAATAAAAATAAGATTTTTTTCATGATAAATACCTTTTAATCCATCTCCATTCTTTTTGTAGTCCCTCATCAAGCTTGACTTTAGGGGAATAGTCCAAGTCTTCAGAGGCTTTTTTTATGTCAGCAAAAGTATGTAGAACATCACCTTTTTGCTTTTTTACATAATGAATGTGGATTTTTTTTTGGCAGATTTGCTCAAGCAAAGAAAAAACATTTTTAAGGATTAACTGATTCCCGCCGCCTATATTGTATATTTCTCCTTCTTTCCCTTTTGATAAGGAAACAATGTTTGCTTCAATGATATCATCAACATAGGTAAAAT